>NZ_JBFPDP010000005.1:0-48221 GCF_040830845.1 Sivoneniella epilithica UHCC 1019 | reverse complement strand
GCCATAGCTGTCAACTTAGGCATTGCTGAATTTGGGGATGAAATTTGTAGGGGCAATCCCTTGTGGTTGCCCTCCATCCCCGGCAGGGTAAGGTACAAGGACTAACCCTACAGTCAGAAATCATACTTACATTTAGCAACGCCTATCTCTGGGTCGGGGGACGCAGTGGGCGCAAATTCAACTCTATGCCACTTGGTTTTTTATGCTGTCCTCAATGACTTGTGCGCAGAAGTCGCAGTCGCTTTAAGGCAATTGCTAGAGCGCATCTCAATGGAAATGGTGTTTCGGTCGCTTTATCATTTTGCTCAAGCGAAACAACGAGATGCCGCGACCGAATAGATTCCCTATCTTGTCCACTTTCAGCAGTCTTTTGGCTTGCTCAAAGCCCACACCCAGCGAGGGCGAAAAAATGACGCACTAGCGCTTGACATCTGGCTTCCTTCTTTTAGTTGACAGCTATGGCACAAGACCTATCCCTACAGTCAAAAATCATACTTACATTCAGCAATGCCGGGTTGTGAGAGTATCTCACGCCATCTCACTGGTTTCAACCCGTCTCTAAACTGTCTAAACTGCACCCAAAACTTGTCGATTCATTTCTAGAATGGGGCAAAATAAACTTGCTTGAGGTGCGGTTAGATGTTCCTTAATAACAGTCTGCATCACTGCATAGGTGACATTACAACTGCGTTCAGCGCCAAATGCTTTCATAATCGTCCGAAACCAAAACAATAGGCGATCGCGTAATGAATCCGGATCATTCAGCAGCATGGCGATCGCCGAATATCGCAGCACCCGAATCGTATCCCGTTTCCACTTTGCAATCAGGTCTGCATTATTGCTGTGAAAAAGTGACGGCTCAAGAAACTGTATCTTGGTCAATACCTGCTGCACAATGACTGCTTCCGACGCTTGCAACCGTTGATACGTTTGCACTCTCAAATAAAACGATCGCCCAAGCTCACTCACAAACTCTAACTCCTCATCCGTCGCATAGCGACCGTCTGTTTCGCAGCTTAGTTTTTGCAGTTGGCTTAGCATTTCGCAACCTCTTTCATCAGTCTCTTGTTCCCGATTCCACTTACCATACGCCTGAAACCGCACATCCAAAACGCTAAACATCAGTACTATTTGTCAAAAATTGCCCCATATTAAAACTCGTTTTATCTTCAATTTGCTTCATCATTGAGCGAGTAATCAGCTTACCTGCTTCCACCAAAACTTGACCCGTAATTGGGTGGAGCAAATCCTGTTCAGCCCGACGACCAATCAACGCTTCAATATCCTTAATTGAATTGATATACATCCCCGGCGGCAGTTCTACCACTACGCCATTGTTTAATACTCGCGCCTGACACGCTAACCGAGAATTTGGCTTGCAGGTCGTAATCACTTCTAGTGTGCGCTGTTCTCGCCGATTCACGGGAGATAATCCTCCCATGCCGCTTTTCACATAGACATGGCAGGTGGCACACAGACCACGCCCACCGCATTCTTTTAATACATCCAGATCTTTGTTAATCAAAATTGATAACAGATTGCCGTTCGTTTCAACAGAGGAGTCTTGAGAAATAGGTTCAAGCCGGACGATTTTAGCCATGAAAGTAAGAATGAAGAGGTTTTGAGTTTTGAGTTTTGAGTTTTGAGTTAGTTTTGTCCCTAGCCCCTAGGTTCCCAACTCCTCATTTAATTCAGCCCAAAAGTAAGGCTTTTTGTTCATTTGTTAAAACTTTTTGATTAATTAGGGATGGAAAATCGCGGATTACTTGAGAACACCGGGTGACAAAGGTCGTGACCCATTCTTGAATCCAGAGGAGTTCTTGAGGACTGACTAAATTTTGTAACGATTGGGACGGGGTGCGGGTCAGGCTAAATTGCCCGGATCGCTCAATTTGAAATTGGTTTAACCATTCATGGCTGGGGCGGGTCGATTTCCAATAGTTAACGACGACATGAATACCTAAATATTGGGTTGTGACTTGGCTGAGGGTATTCAAAGCGGTCAAAATATCTTCGAGGGTAATATTGAGCGGACTAGCAGCCGAGGACTGGACAGGCTCAGGGAGATCGAGATCGGGAGAGGCTGGCTCCATCTCGGTGCTAACGCTGGAAAAAAGGCGAGATGTCGGTTGAGATACTTCGGCTGGTGTGCGGTTTTGAGTGGCAGTTACGTTGGCTTGGGGGCGTTTGGGACGGTTCAATCCTGGCAGAGTGGCAGCACCCGTTAATAGGCGAAAGGTGGCGATCGCATCTGCCATATTTTCCCGTAGGGCGATCGTGAGGGTTTTAACGGTTTGTTTGTATTCAGAATAAACTAAACCACTTTTAGTCAGAACCAGTAAAATCATTCCTGGATCAAGCTTATGAATATGAACTTGATAATTAGCAAACTGAAATTTAAATGATTCAAACCCTTCGGGAATGGTGTCAACAACTTGCAAAATACCCTGAGCTAAAGCTTCTTTTTGTTGGTAGTTTAAAGCGTGATCAATTCCACAGAAATAGGGGCGGGATCGCTTATCTATCAAAGCAAGACCCGCAATTCCTGGTAAATTCAGAAAGTCCTGGATAACTTCCTGTTTCATATAGTCTTTTTACGATTTGATACAATCATGTACCGAATTTAAGGCTTAGAGGTTCTACAGATTATTTCACAGTTTATCTATGCTACGGTTTTGGTCTTAGAAGCCTCAGAATGATTTGATCCTGATCATCTTCATTGGGCTGTATCTGATAGGTAAATTCTTCGACTCCTTTCCATCTTCAGGTTTAGCTGTATGTCTGACCTTCCTTTTACCTTAGATCAACTTCGGATTCTCAAAGCGATCGCTGCTGAGGGGAGCTTCAAACGCGCTGCTGATAGTCTATATGTCTCTCAACCAGCCGTTAGTTTACAAGTCCAAAACCTAGAGCGCCAGTTGGATGTGCCCTTGTTCGATCGCGGTGGCAGACGAGCGCAGCTAACCGAAGCGGGACATTTGCTGTTGAGCTATGGAGAAAAAATTCTAACGTTATGTCAAGAAACTTGTCGAGCGATTGAAGATTTGCAAAATTTGCAGGGTGGAACCTTGATTGTGGGAGCCAGTCAAACCACCGGAACCTATTTGCTGCCGCGCATGATTGGCATGTTTCGGCAAAAATATCCTGATGTTGCAGTTCAACTTCATGTACATTCAACTCGGCGTACCTCCTGGAGTGTGGCAAATGGACAAATTGATCTGGCAATTATTGGCGGTGAAATTTCGCCTGAACTGCAAGACTCTTTAGAAATTATTCCCTATGCGGAAGATGAACTCGCACTCATTTTGCCAATGGATCATTCATTAGCCCAAGAGGACATTATTCAAAAAGATGATTTATACAAGCTCCAGTTCATTGCTCTAGATTCTCAATCCACCATTCGCAAGGTGATTGATCAGGTGCTAACCCGCTGTGGCATTGAAACCCGTCGTTTGCGGATTGAGATGGAGCTTAATTCGATTGAGGCAATTAAAAATGCGGTGCAGTCTGGTTTAGGGGCGGCGTTTGTTTCCATTTCGGCGATCGAAAAGGAACTACAAATGGGGGTGCTGCATCGGGCAAGAATTGATGATGTAATCGTCAAACGGATGCTGTCGGTGATTATCAATCCCAATCGCTATCGTTCTAAGGCAGCAGAGGCATTTTGTAAAGAAATTTTGCCAAAGTTTGCCTCGTATACCGCCGAACTCCAGCGCTATACGATCGCCCATGCGGAGCCAATTCCAGCGATCGCGCCTAGTTTGGAGCATCTGGCACGGGTCGCATCTGATATCGATGTGTAACATCTATGGATCTCCATTGCACCCGTCCAGGTTGCCAAAGACCTGAGAATTGTTTTACCGATCTGGATGATTCTGCAACGCTAAAGGCGGTTCAGCAGAAATTTTGCACGAATTGCGGAAT
This sequence comes from Sivoneniella epilithica UHCC 1019, assembly GCF_040830845.1. Taxonomy (NCBI): domain Bacteria; kingdom Bacillati; phylum Cyanobacteriota; class Cyanophyceae; order Leptolyngbyales; family Leptolyngbyaceae; genus Sivoneniella; species Sivoneniella epilithica. The sequence continues at coordinate 44,297 of NZ_JBFPDP010000005.1, read as the reverse complement.
GCCGTTGATCTTAGTGGGGCGCTATTTACCGCAAAAGCTGCTGGGGCAAGGAGGGTTTGGAGCCGCTTTTTTGGCGCGCGATCGCTATACTCCCGGTTTGCGCCGCTGTGTGGTGAAGCAATTTCAACCTGCCAATACTCTCAGTCCCAAGCAACTCCAAATTGCCCAAGATTTATTTGAACGAGAAGCCGAGGCGCTGGAGGATTTAGGCAATGCCCATCCGCAAATTCCTGACTTATTTGCCTTTTTTGAATTAGCCGTGCCCAGTTCGCAAGCTAGCCGGGACGAACAATTTTTCTACCTGGTGCAGGAATATATTGATGGGCAGACGATGGAGCAGGAAATGGCGGAGGCTGGCGCGTTTTCCGAAGACAACCTGTTGAAAGTGCTACAAGAAATTCTGAAAGTGCTGCAATTTGTGCATGAAAACGGTTCTATCCATCGAGATATCAAACCGTCTAACATCATGCGGCATCGCAATGGACTGATTTACCTACTTGATTTTGGCGCAGTCCGTCAGGCAACCAAAGCTGGGGTTAAATCAACCGGAATTTATTCTGAAGGGTTTGCGCCACCGGAGCAAATGGCAGGTGGGGAGGTGTATCCCTCTAGTGATTTGTATGCGCTGGCAGTGAGTTGTCTGATGTTATTGACCCACAAGCAGCCTAGTGAATTGCTAGAAACCTATAGCAATACTTGGCGCTGGAAATCGCATTGCTCTGTGAGCGATCGCTTAGGCGACATTTTGGATCGGATGTTACAGTCAGTGCCTAGTCAGCGTTACCAATCTGCGGCTGAAGTGCTAGCTGCATTGGATGGCGCGTCTTTTGGGTCGCCTTCATCCTCCATTTCTCTGAAACCACAAGCTGCCTCACTGCCGAGTCCTGTTGCAACACCGCCGTCGCCTACCACGTTTCCAACGGTTCCTATGCCCAATCAGCCTGCACCCATTCAGCCGGCTCAGCCGATACAACCTGTGGCATCTCGTCCGGCGATTCGTTCCACGATCCCAAAGGGAATCGCGCCCTTTTCCCTGTTAGAACAACTAGCAAACGCTGGGTTTACTGGCTTTGAGGCTGGATTGTTGGCGATCTCCCTGATTAGCGTGTTAGGCACTACTCTAATTAGCGGTGTTTTTTGGCTGCTGCTGCTGGCGGGTCTGGTTTTTGCCCAATCACGCCGGGTGATCGAACGAGTAGACTTAGTGATTATTGCCGCGCTGACTGTGGGAGGCGTGTTTGTGCTGGCGGGGTTGAAACGGCTGGCAATCGCGCCTTTGGTTGGCAGTCCTTGGCTAACGGCGATCGCCTTAGCGGTGATGGCAGGACTATTGGCGATCGCTCTCACCACTTTATTTCGATTGGTCTACAAACTGCTGTCCCTAATCATTGCTAAATTTTTCTAACGCTTCACGCTAAAAATTAGGGGAAATTGCCAAAAAGATCTATTAATTTCCTTAAATATGTGGGTAGAAGGGGTTCTTTGTCAGAATATTTGTGTGGATTGATGCGCTCTGCTACTACTTTCTCAGCCATTTAAGTAGTAGATTGATAATCTCTTCCTGCCACTTGATTGGGTCGTAATTTTAATGAATAGCAACGGAATGCCTCCAAAACAGGGTTTGTATGATCCGCAGTTTGAACACGATGCGTGTGGCGTTGGTTTTATCGTTCATAAAATGGGTCAGAAGTCTCACGAGATTGTTGAGCAAGCCCTGACAATTTTGTTGAATATTGACCATCGGGGAGCGTGTGGCGCGGAAACCAATACCGGAGACGGGGCGGGGCTGTTGATGCAGATTCCCCATAAGTTTTTGCAAAAGGCAATGGCAACTCAAGGGGTTATCCTACCTGAGGTCGGAAGCTATGGAGTTGGGATGATTTATGCTGCGTCCGATCGCGCTCAGCGAGAAGCGAGTCGGCGGCTCTTTGAAACTATTGTGATGGAAGAGGGACAGCGCGTTTTGGGCTGGCGAGATGTGCCAACCGATAATGCTTCTCTGGGCAACACGGCGAAAGCGAGTGAGCCATTTATGCAGCAGGTATTTATTGCGCGATCGCCTGATCTGACGGATGAGTTGGCGTTTGAACGCAAGCTGTATGTGATTCGGAAGCGATCGCACTCGATGATTCGGGCGACTCAGATTGATCCCTACTGGTATCCTTCCAGTCTGTCTTGCCGGACGATGGTGTACAAAGGAATGCTGATGCCCGTGCAGGTGGGACAGTATTACCCTGAGTTGCATGATCCTGATATGGAGAGTGCTTTAGCATTGGTACATTCTCGCTTTAGCACCAATACGTTTCCAAGCTGGGAGCGATCGCATCCCTATCGCTACATTGCCCACAACGGCGAAATCAATACATTGCGCGGCAACATTAACTGGATGCACGCCCGCCAATCGCTGTTTGAATCTGAGTTATTCGGCGATGATTTGAAAAAAGCGCAGCCCGTAATTAATATTGACGGCAGCGATTCGCTGATTTTTGACAATGCGCTGGAACTGTTGGTGTTGGCAGGGCGATCGCTGCCCCACGCCATGATGATGATGGTGCCGGAACCCTGGACGGCTCACGAATCGATGAGCGCGGAAAAGAAGGCATTTTATAAATATCACTCGTGCCTGATGGAACCCTGGGATGGTCCGGCATCGATCGCGTTTACCGATGGCACAATCATGGGCGCAGTCCTCGATCGCAATGGCTTACGTCCTTCGCGCTATTACGTCACCAAAGATGATCTGGTGATTATGGCATCAGAAGCGGGAGTCTTGCCAATTGCGCCGGAGCGGATTGCCTTCAAGGGTCGGCTGCAACCGGGGCGGATGTTCTTGGTGGATATGGCGCAAGGACGGATTATTGCAGATGAAGAAATTAAGCAGCAGGTCGCCACAGAGCATCCCTATGGAGAATGGCTGACTCAGCATATGGTGTCATTATCCACGCTCAAGGATGCGCCCGAATCCGCAGAAATTCCCTTCACCGCTCCACTGCTCCAACGGCAAACCACATTTGGATACACGTTTGAGGATTTGCGACTGCTGCTCACCCCCATGGCGCGGGATGGCGTGGAAGCGATCGGGGCAATGGGTGCCGATACGCCGCTTGCTGTGCTGTCTGACCGTCCAAAGCTGCTGTATGACTATTTCCAGCAATTATTTGCTCAGGTGACCAATCCGCCGATCGACTCGATTCGGGAAGAAATTATTACCTCTGCGGAAACCACAATTGGCTCAGAGCGTAACCTGTTAAAGCCAGAGCCGGAAAGCTGCCGTTTGATTGAGCTTAAAACGCCGATTTTGAGCAATCAAGAGCTAGGCAAACTTCAGCAGATTGATCAAGCAGGCTTTAAGTCTGTGACCCTGCCGATTCTCTTTAATCCGAAAGCGGGTGTAGTCGGTCTAGAACAGGCAATCCAGGAGATGACCACGGCGGCAGATCAGGCGATCGCCACGGGTGCCAATATTCTAATTCTCAGCGATCGCGCGATTGACCCAGATCATGCGCCCATTCCTGCTTTGCTAGCGGTTGCTGGACTCCATCACCATCTGATTCGGACGGGAACTCGTACCCGCGTCGGTCTGGTGCTGGAATCGGGCGAACCCCGCGAGGTGCATCACTACGCCACGCTGATTGGCTATGGCTGCGGCGCGATTAATCCGTACCTGGCTTTTGAGACGATCGCCGACATGATCCAGGAAAGATCGCTGGTCAATGTGGACTATCCCACTGCCTGCAAAAACTACATCAAAGCGTCGACCAAAGGTGTGGTTAAAGTTGCTTCCAAAATTGGTATTTCCACGATTCAAAGCTATCGCGGTGCCCAAATCTTTGAGGCGATCGGGCTAAATCAGTCGGTGATTGACCGCTACTTCACTTGGACTGCCTCTCGGATTGAAGGGGCAGATTTGAACGTGATTGCTCAAGAGGCGATCGCCCGTCATCATCATGCTTTCCCGGATCGCGAGGTGAATGGGCACACGCTGGATGTGGGCGGCGAATATCAATGGCGCAAGGAAGGCGAGGCGCATTTGTTCAGCCCCCAAGTGATTCACACGCTGCAACAGGCAGTCCGGGCGGACAACTACGAGTTGTATAAACAATACGCCGCCTTGGTGAACGAGCAAAATCAGAAGCATTTCACGCTGCGAGGATTGCTTGCCTTTAAAGCTCGTCAACCCGTACCGATTGATGAAGTAGAACCGGTAGAAGCGATTCTGAAACGGTTTAAAACGGGCGCGATGAGCTACGGCTCGATTTCTCAGGAGGCGCACGAAGCCTTGGCGATCGCCATGAACCGGATTGGCGGCAAATCCAATACGGGCGAGGGCGGCGAAGATCCCGATCGCTACACTTGGACAAACGATCAAGGCGACTCTAAAAATAGCGCGATTAAACAAGTTGCCTCTGGTCGATTTGGCGTGACCAGTCTCTATCTGTCGCAAGCGCGAGAACTGCAAATCAAAATGGCACAGGGCGCAAAACCTGGTGAGGGCGGTCAGCTTCCGGGTAAAAAAGTTTATCCCTGGATTGCCAAAGTCCGCCATTCTACGCCCGGTGTGGGACTAATTTCACCACCGCCCCACCATGATATTTATTCGATTGAAGACCTGGCAGAGTTGATCCACGATTTGAAAAACGCCAACCGCGCCGCACGGATTAGCGTCAAGCTGGTGTCGGAAGTGGGAGTGGGCACGATCGCCGCTGGGGTTGCCAAAGCCCATGCCGATGTGGTGCTGATCTCTGGCTACGACGGCGGCACCGGAGCCTCCCCCCAAACCTCGATCAAACATGCAGGATTGCCTTGGGAACTGGGTTTAGCCGAAACCCATCAGACCTTGGTACTCAACAATCTGCGATCGCGGATTGTGGTTGAAACTGATGGACAGATGAAAACCGGGCGCGATGTCGTGATTGCCGCTTTGCTGGGTGCGGAGGAATTTGGCTTTGCCACGGCTCCCCTGGTCACCCTCGGCTGTATCATGATGCGCGTTTGCCACCTCAATACCTGTCCCGTGGGAGTTGCCACCCAAGATCCGCAACTGCGCGAGAAGTTTACCGGCGATCCTGCCCATACCGTCAATTTCATGACCTTTATTGCTCAAGAAGCGCGGGAACTGATGGCACAACTGGGGTTCCGCACCTTGAACGAAATGGTGGGTCGCACGGATGTGTTGGAACCTCAAAACGCGATCGCCCACTGGAAGGCAAAAGGGTTAGATTTCTCCAAAATCCTTTATCAACCCGACGTGTCGCCCGATGTGGGGCTTTACTGCCAAATTCCCCAGGATCACGGGCTGGAAAAATCCATTGATATGACAAAACTGCTGGAACTTTGCCAACCGGCGATCGAGCGGGGTGAAAAAGTCACTGCCACCTTACCCATCACCAACGTGAATCGCGTTGTCGGCACCATCCTCGGCAACGAAATCACCAAGCGCCACTGGGAAGGATTGCCCGATGATACAGTGCATCTCCACTTCCAGGGCAGCGCCGGACAAAGCTTTGGTGCCTTTGTGCCCCAAGGAATCACCCTAGAACTGGAAGGCGATGCCAACGACTACTTGGGCAAAGGATTGAGCGGCGGCAAAATCATCCTCTATCCGCCCAAGGTGTCCACGTTTGCCGCAGCCGAAAACGTGATTGTGGGCAATGTGGTGCTGTATGGCGCAACCTCCGGTGAAGTGTATATCAACGGCATTGCTGGAGAGCGCTTCTGCGTCCGCAATTCCGGCGTAAACACCGTGGTAGAAGGCGTGGGCGATCACGGCTGCGAATATATGACAGGGGGTAAGGTGGTAATTTTGGGCGAAACTGGACGCAATTTTGCGGCTGGCATGAGTGGGGGCATTGCCTATATTTTGGATGAATCTGGCGACTTTGCTAGCCGCTGTAATCAACAAATGGTGGGCTTGGAAACGCTGTCTGACCCAGAAGAAATCGCCGACCTGCGCCAACTAATCCAGCAGCACATTGACTATACGGCTAGCCCCAAAGCCACCCAAGTGATTGCCAACTGGGAAGCAACGGTGCCCCAATTCGTCAAAGTGATGCCCAAGGATTACAAACGGGTGTTGCAAGCCATTGCAGACGCGATCGCCTCTGGACTCAGCGGCGATGATGCCCTCACCGCCGCCTTTGAAGCCAACATCCGCGACGTAGCCCGCATCGGTGGAAGCTAGTTTATTTGCGTAGGTTAGATTAAACGTTGTGAAATTCAATAAATTTACCTGTTGGGTTTCACAACTCCACTCAATCGATGCTTTCCAGAAAAAATTCTGAACATTCATGGGCTTGACATTATGATTGAATCAATTATTGTTGTCAGTGGGTTAGTACTAGGTAGTTTAATCATCTTGGCAGTGATTTTCAGCTACCTTAAAGGGCGAAAGATTGCTCTTACTGATCTTTTACTAGCTTTGATTGGAGTAGTTTTAGTTAGCTTGTCTCTTTGGCAAACTATGAAAATTTCTTCCGATGGTAAAGGAGTAACTGCTGAAGTCACCAAGGCTCTTACACAGGTCGAAACCAACACAAATACAATTTTAAGTAATGATTCAAGTCTTAATGCCGAAGTAACTGGTCTTAATCGGAAAATTGCACAACTTACCTCTGATATTGATGCCTTAAAACGGAAAAATCCGGACATTCAAATATCCCAAGAGGAATCAAATAAAAGAAAACAAGAAGACGTTGTATTTCGAGCAAACGCTAATTATTCTGTTTTCGTTTTCTACCGTTCTGATAGAAGACAAGATGCAACTAAAACGGTTCAAGCTTTATTAGAAGCAGGATATGGTTCATCTATGATTCTGACAGATTTAGCTGAGGCAACTAATCCTCAGCCAAAAGGTGCTACATCCGTTATATATACTGAAAGAGGTAAACCAAGAGTCCAAGATGTAGAAAGAATTCTTCGTGGTTTAGGTTTGGGAAATATCACAATTGAAACTAATCGAAGACCAGAGTTGGGACGTGGGGATATTAATATCCTTCTTTTTTGAGCATTATGAGAAACATTACAAAGCACTTATTCAACAGTTAAAGAATGAGGTTGCCGAATAGGGATCTTGATATTATCCAACAGGTATGAAAATCACATCTGAGGCAGAAGTTCCCGATCAGAAATTAACTGTCTACTTGTTGGTATAAAAACTAAGAAATGACAATTCAAAGTTTTTGGGGGCGGCAGAATTTAAGGAGTCACGCAAAGATGCTTAAGCTATACCAGGATGTTGCTTTGACTCGTGATGTGCCAGAAGATAATCTCAAAGCGGGAGACATTGCCGTGTTAATTGACTTTATGCCCCATCCAACGGGGGGCGAACAAGGATGTTATTTAGAAGTGTTTAATGCAGTGGGTGAATCGATCGCAGTTGTGGCAGTTCCCATATCCGCTGTGAAAGCCCTACAGTCTGACGAAATTTTATCGGTGCGATCGCTGCCCCGTGTGAGCTAATCAAAGAAAATTAGGACATTTCAAGCTATGGAAACGAGAGAAATTAAGATTCGAGTTAATGCTGAATTTGCTCATGTTTTTGAAGCAGTTTCAGAGGAACAACGGCGCAAGATGGAAGCACTACTGAGTTTAAAGTTAGGAGAAGTTATGCGTCAAAAGCCGCCGCTTGAAGAAATTATGAGCGAGATTAGTCGCAAGGCTCAAGAACAAGGCTTGACACCTGAAATTTTAAATTCACTATTGAATGAATAGTAGACGGTATGTGTTTGATACTAATATCCTTGTTAGCGCATTGCTGTTTTCAACAGGTAAACCTGCTCAAGTTTTTCAATATGCGTTACAGCACGGTGAAGTTCTAGTGTCTTTTGAGTTATTAGAAGAACTGAATGAAGTGTTAGGGCGCGAAAAATTCAATCGCTATATCACCTCTGAAGATCGAGAGAAGTTTTTAGAGACATTTTTTAGAGACATTTATAGAACGGTCAATATTAGTTGAGTTAACTGAAAAGATTCAAGTATGCCGTGATTCAAAGGATGACCAGATTCTAGAACTTGCTATCAGTGGAAAGGCAGAATTTATTATTACAGGTGATAAAGATTTACTTGTATTAAATCCATTCCAAGCTGTGCAAATAATTACAGCAGAGGATTTTCTACGAACTATTGAAGCAATCTGAAAAAGCAAATTAGTCAATCATTGTTCCTTCTAGACACAACTTTAACTGAGAACATCATCATGGGAAAACCAACGGGCTTTATTGAATACGTGCGGGAATTGCCGGACGATCGCGCACCGGGCGATCGCATTCACGACTGGAGCGAGATTCATCGGCACTTGCCAGAGGATAAACTTCGGAACCAAGGTGCCCGCTGTATGGATTGCGGTACGCCCTTTTGTCATACGGGCACCATCATCAGCGGCATGGCGAGCGGTTGTCCGATCAACAACCTGATCCCCGAATGGAACGACTTGGTGTATCGCGGATTGTGGCATGAAGCCCTCGATCGCCTGCACAAAACCAATAACTTTCCTGAATTCACTGGGCGTGTTTGCCCCGCTCCCTGCGAAGGCTCCTGTGTTCTCGGCATCACCAATCCGCCCGTCACCATCAAAAATATCGAATGCTCCATCGTGGATAAAGGGTGGGATGAAGGCTGGATTACGCCCAATCCACCTAGCAAACGTACCGGCAAAAAAGTTGCGGTGATTGGGTCGGGTCCTGCGGGTCTGTCTGCCGCTGACCAACTGAACAAAGCCGGACATTGGGTGACGGTGTTTGAACGCGCCGATCGCCCCGGTGGACTGCTGATGTATGGCATCCCCAACATGAAGCTCGAAAAAGAAGCGATCGTCCAACGCCGCCTCAAGCTACTAGAAGACGAAGGCGTTACCTTTCAGTGCAACACGGAAATCGGTAAAGATCTACCCGTTGAGCAACTGCTGAGCGAGTATGACTCGGTAATGCTTTGCACTGGAGCTACTAAGCCCCGCGACTTGCCAATTCCAGGGCGAGAACTCAACGGCATTCACTTTGCCATGGATTTTCTCACTGTCAACACTCAGGCATTGCTAGACCAGAATCCACACACGCCCATTTCTGCCACTGGTAAAGATGTCGTCATCATCGGCGGCGGCGACACGGGCACGGATTGTGTCGGCACTTCCTTACGACATGGCTGCAAAAGCCTGATTCAGCTTGAAATTATGGACAAACCACCCTTGACCCGCGCCCCCAACAATCCTTGGCCAGAGTGGCCCAAAGTTTATCGGATGGATTATGGGCAAGAAGAAGCGGCGGCTGTGTTTGGCGATGATCCCCGTGGTTATCTCACCACTGCCACTCAGTTTGAAGGCGACGGAACGGGCAGCGTCAAAGCCATCCACACGGTTCAAGTCAAATGGGAACGAAATGAGAAAGGTCAGTTTATTCCCCACCATATTCCTGGCACAGAACAAGTACTGCCTGCCCAACTCGTGCTGCTGGCAATGGGTTTCCTCGGTCCCGAACAGCCGTTGCTCGATGCCTTGGGGGTGGAACGTGATCCCCGGAGCAATGTCAAAGCTGATCCGGCAACCTATACCACTAGCATTCCGGGCGTGTTTGCCGCAGGAGACTGTCGGCGGGGGCAAAGCCTGGTGGTCTGGGCAATTAATGAAGGACGCAACGCAGCGCGGGAATGCGATCGCTATCTCATGGGCAACACGGATTTACCTTAATCGTGATCAAGGGCGATCGCGCTTAAAATGCGTTAAAACAAGAGCGTCCAATCATTCGCAAGTCGTCCATGAAAATCGGTGATCCACTCCGGCACAGCCTCAAGTCGCTTCCTGCAACACTCCAGCGGATTCAACCAATTCTACTGATTTTGTTCCTGTTGGCATTTGGTTTGGCGGGATTATTTCGGGGTGACCTTGGGCAAACTCAGCCGCGCCAAGAAATTCGGGGCGTTTGGATGACGAGCAACGATATGGATATTTTGCGCGATCGCCAAAAAGTGCAGACTGCAACTAGTCAACTTCAGCAACTCAACTTCAACACGATTTATCCCGTGGTCTGGAATGCAGGTTACGTTATGTATCCTAGCGCTGTCGCCCAACGGGAGAAAATTCAGCCCTTTGTTTATCAGGGAGTAGAGGGGCACGATTTTTTGGCAGATTTGATCGCCCAAGGTCATCAACAAAATCTGCTGGTGATTCCCTGGTTTGAATTTGGTTTTATGGCTCCGCCCACATCAGAACTCGCCATGAACCATCCCGAATGGTTAACCCAAAAGCTGGATGGTAGTCAAACTTCCATCAGCGCGGCAGGGGAAGTGGTCTGGCTTAATCCATTTCGCCCGGATGTGCAAAAATTCATCACCGATTTAGTCCTAGAAATTGTCACTCAATATGATGGCGACGGCATTCAGTTTGATGACCACACCAGTTTGCCTAGCGAGTTTGGCTACGATCGCTATACCACCGCGCTGTATACCCAAGAAATGAAAAAAGCGCCGCCATCGAATCCTCAAGATGCCGCATGGATCAAATGGCGCGCCAATAAAATCACTTCTTTTATGGTTAAACTCCGGGCTGCTGTCAAAGCCAAAAAGCCACGCGCAATTTTTTCTGTATCGCCCAATTATTACGATTTAGCCTACCGTCTACATCTACAAGACTGGCTAACATGGGTACGGCGGGGCATCGTTGACGAACTGATTGTGCAAGTGTATCGCCCAACTTTACAAAGCTTTGTAGAGCAGATTAATCGCCCCGAAATTCAAGAAACTCAGCAAAAAATTCCCACTGGAATTGGAGTTTTAGCAGGATTAAGGAACAAGCCCGTGGCAATATCGCAAATTCAGGCACAAGTTCAGGTAGCACAGGAGCGCAAGCTAGGAGTATCCTTTTTTTATTATGAAAGCCTTTGGAACGCAGCCTCAGAACCAGCGATCGCCAGACAAGCTGGATTTCAAGCCCTTTTTCCAACCCCTGTTCCGCGTTTTACCCAACAGTAAATCTAGACGGCACGAGGAAAGGTTAAAACAGCAACTATCCGTTATTCCTTACTTCTCAAGGATTATTGTGTTCTAACCGATTTATCCGTTGTCATAACTCAATTCCGGTTTCTAGAGTGGGGCTGATTCAGTTCTTTGCACTTTGCCAGCGCCGCTTCATAGGCTTTGGTATACTCCTTTCCCCCCAACATCACATCCCCATAATATTCGTAGGGTTGAGATCCATAAATTGGCAGTGGCTCATCCTCTGGATAATCTTCCTTGGCTTCCTCGATCGCTGCTTTCAATTTTTTAACGGGCAATTCCTGAGCCGGAAAGTAGTGAAGATCCGCAGCTTTTCTGCCGAGATGAGGCAAAGATGGATCAACAATGCGATCGCTATACTCAACCCAGCTATGTTCAATCGGTCGGAAGGGTTGCCCTTCAAAACATAAAAATCCCTGCACATAAATGACATCCTTGATAAGCAAGGCTGCTTTATAAGCATTCTCAAACGGTGATTTAGCTTTACTGCCAATCTGTTTCGCCGTTGAGTTTGAAACTACTTCATCCACTGGTTTATTCAAAAAAACATCCTTAAACTTTTCACAAAAAAGCGGCGTTGTTGCATGAAGGAGTTGGGGATGGAGCGACCTAATAGGGTTGAAGTATCATCCACAAACCCTCATAACAATGAGCTACCGCACATCCGCACCTGGTCTGAGTATAACGCTGGTCTGAAGCAACGAGACAGCCTCACCTTTTGGATCGGGCATTGCTAAACAGAGGGATAAATTAAGCAGGGACAGGGACATCCCAAAACTTCAGATAGTGAATTAGCAACCGCACTGAGCGATCCAGCATTTCTACTGGCAACGCTGGTTGCCCGTTGTCAAAAGCGATGCTGAACTAGCTGAAAACAGCGACTTTAGCCAACTTGAGATTAAAAGTCGCGCTGAGCAAGTTTTAAGTGAGATCGAAGCGGAAAATGAGTCCGAAAATGAATCAGTTGATGCCTACAACCGTAGGGGGTTCAAAATTTTATTTGATAAATTTGACACTACGGAAAATGTACGGAGTTGTTGTGCAATTATTCACCTTCTTAAAAATGGTGGAAAGGTTTGATTGGAACCAAGGAATCCTAGAAAAGTCTTCCTCGCCAGAGGCTTGGAAATGGGAATCCTTTTTCTGCCGCAGCGTAAAAGAGATCCCTTGTTCCTCTAGCCACTGGGCGAGTTTAGGACTGTGGAACTCTCCGTCTCCGAACACTAAAACCCGGTAGTTTCTAAACACAAGCAGCACGGTTTTGAGCGATATTTAGTGTGCGACCGTACAATATCAGAGCCTAAGACCCTCAAAGGCGGCACCCAGATTCGAACTGGGGGTAAAGGATTTGCAATCCTCTGCCTTACCACTTGGCCATGCCGCCATACTGAACAATCAATATATCAAGTTTAGGGTTCCTTTGACTATTGCTAGCGAGAATCTAGATTCAGTCGGGTTAACTGTTTAGACTAGGCATCAGTCCTATCAGCCGTTTCCAAGTGATGCAAAACCTTATGATTAAAAGCCTATAATTCTCCAGCAAGTACACCATAAACTGCCCAAATTGCCATTGCTCTTAAATAGTGACTCGCGCGAAAAGTGCCAGAGGGCGTAATGGCTTCTGGGGTGCGGAACTGTAAACCGTTGTCGTAAATTTGCTGGACAACTGCGTGAGCGATCGCCAGCGCTTCGTCCTCCATGCCCATTTGCGCCATGAAAGCAGCAAGCCCAAAGTTGATGCCAATCCACACTTCCAGGGGATGAGTAGAGTTGGGGTTTTCGGGGGTGCCGTCGGGGCGAACTCCGTTGGCGGCTCCGATGGGAGGCGAGGAGATGTTGAGTTTTGCGTTTTGAGTTTTGAATTGATTAGCTGTGTCTAGCGTTTGCTGTTCTGCGAGACGGGCTTGTTGGACAGTGGTGAAGTGTTGAGTAAAGTTGCCAGATTTGAGGTATTGGTTGAACTTAACGAAGCAGGCATCGTAGACGGTGCGGAGGGCGGATTGGGCGCGATCGCAGGGCACAATGTCGGGTAGATGCAGCAGTCGGGCGTAGAATTGTCCGCACAGTTGATCAGTCATGACAATATCGGAGTCGCTGTCGCTGTCAATTCGATAGTACTGACCGTTCCAGAGCTTTTCTTGATACAAGAGAGAGGCTTGTTCTAGCCAAAGTTGGAAGTTACCAATGTCGTTGGATAGGCTGGTGAGCAGGCGAATATCAGCGGTCTGTTCGGCAAGGATGCGACCGATCGCGATCGCGGCTTCCAATGCCGCTAACCACAGACCACCGCAATAGGCGCTGATTCCTTGAAGCTTCCAATCATCAAAGGTTTGGTCAGGGGCACCAGAGTTTTCGGGGATGCCATCAAAGTTTTTGTCAAAGCGCTTGAGATAGTGCATCGTTTGCGAAATTGCAGCCCAGCATTCTTGCAAAAAGCCAATATCGGTTGGGTCGGTCAGCAAAAAGGCGCGATAAACTTGCAGCACAAAATCGCAGGACAAGTCTTTCCACAGGTTGCAATCTTGATAGCTGGTGTAGTTGGTTTTCTCCCAGACATGTTCATTCGGTGCGCCGAGATCGTGGGGAGTGGCTCCAGCCGTCTTGCGAACTGCCATGGGACTATCTGCGCCAATGGTCATGTAGTAGCCGATAATGCGAGTGCGATCGTCGCTGGTAGGAATGGCACGGGCAAAAGCGCGAATCACTGATTTTTCCAATTCTGGGAACAGCATCAGGAGTCCAAAAGAGCCGTACAAGCGCACATCTAAGCTTTCGTACCAACGGTAATCAATACATTCCAACACGGCAAACTGTCCAACTGGATCTTTTGCCGTTGCCGCGCTCCACACAGTGCCGCCATCGGTCAGGATATACAGTTCGTTGAATAGCGCCATTTTGAACCAGTTGGGCAATGGCTTGTCTAAAATAGGCTGCTGCCAAGATTGAATCTGCTGTTGCCAGGTTTGGTAGTGTTCTAGGGCAGTGTGGGCGATCGCCCAAGCATTCTTGCCGCTGCGATCAAAGAAATCGGTGTAGCGCTTAAAATACTCCACACCTTGGGCAAACTCCATCACTGGAAAATCCCAGCTTAAGGTGAAAGGAATCCGTTGAGTTTCGCCCGGTTGTAACGTGAAGCGCACCGCGATCGCGGTTGCAATCTGTTCGCCCGATTCTGCGGCAGTTGCATTTGCTTGATTCAGCAATGCACCAGTTTTAGCAAAAGTGCGCCACACTTCAGAGCCGTCGCCTGTGGGGTTCCAGCGAGTCTGATAAAAAACCTCGATGTTGGCAGGTGGTTGAACTGCGATTCCACTTTGCGGATCTCCGACGAGAATCGCCCACTGCCCATCGCCTTCGCTAGGTTGGCGATCGCCCATTGTTGCTTTCGCCTTCTCCATAACTATTCCAACTCGCGCTCCCTCATTTACCCAGCGGTTCACGTTTCCGGTGCTTTCTCCCAATCGCGGCTGATACTCATACACGGGGCTGCCGTCATCGCGCAGCTTCACTTCTGGCGATTTAGAAGCATTGGTGAACCAGCCCACCATATTTTGCCAAGTCAGCATCAGGCTGAGGGTAATGGGTTGATCAGTGGGATTGTGGGCTGTCCACTCAAAGATCGCGACAGGATAGCTAGTTTCCTGATAGTTATCGGGCAAAATGGGCGAAAACTGTTCACAGGTGAGATTTGCCTGAAACACATTCTCGTAAACAAACCAACTGCGGGGATAGAGGGCGTGATAGGTGCCTGTTGAAGGAGAGGGAGTTTTGAGTTTTGAGTTTTGAGTTTTGAGTTTTGAGTTTTGAATTCCTTCTGCTTCTTTTGCCTCCCTATTTCTTTCAACTGTTGGATACCATTGCCAGGTGCTTAAACTTCCATCCTTTGGTGGTTCTGTGGATAAGGCGTAGGCTTGGGATTGGTCGCCGACTTGCTCGAAGAGGCTGAACTGGCAGGCGGGTATGCTTTGAAAGATGTGTTCGCCGCTGTCCACATGCCACAGGTTAAAGTCTCCTCGGTGCGATCGCCCGATGCATCCGGCTCCGAAACCACCGAGGGGCATTCCGTGCCAAGGTCCATCATCTAAATTGCTGGGATAGCGAACGGTGTAGGGAGTTTTCCAGCCTAAACCGATGGGGCGCTGCCAGGTGCAGTCAGGAATTTGGGGCGAAGTGGATTGATTTTGCATGTCCTGATTTTAAGGGCGATCGCGCCAAGTAGAAACGCGGTTGTTTCTCTAAACTTTGGCATAAAGTCCTGTAAAACCCCTGATGCTTCTTGCGTGGCTCATGTTGCATTCTGAAAATTACGAGGGAAACGGAGAAACCGGAAAATTCACACGCCAACCCGTAGTTAAAATAGTGCATTTTTCCAGCCATTATTTACACATTTGGGCAAGAGGTATCCAGTGAAATTACAGATTGCCGGATTTTTTGCAGCCAGTTTGACATCATTTGCCGCGATCTCTACCGGATTGGTTCACCACACAGCCCAGCAGCTATGGAAGCCTGAAATAGCCCAGGCTGCCAAAATTACTACAATGTTACTCAAAAATAAGCCCAAGCTATTTTCTCGCAATTTGCGACCCGTAAGCCTGACGACTCAACCGAGTGTTCGTTATTTGCTCACTCCTCAGTCAAGGGGTTCAAGCAGCCTTTAGCTTAGCGATCGCGGTTGCTCCATCTCAAGCGGTCATACATTCGCTTAAAATGGCAGACTAGCCGCGATGATGGAGTGCTACCGATGAATAGTGAGTTAAAGGAGCCGCAGGAAACGCCGAAGCAGTGTCCACAGGTTTTGGGGATTGATTTAGGCGGAACGGCAATTAAGTTAGGGCGATTTAGTCACGATGGCGCGTGCTTGCAGTCGTTAACGGTGCCAACACCCCAACCGTCTACCCCAGAAGCGGTGGTCACGGCAATACTTCTGGCGATCGCCCAACTTGATCCCGCTCACCAAGCACAGGCGATCGGCATTGGCACTCCGGGTCCTGCTGATGCGACTGGACGAATTGCTAGAGTTGCCATCAACTTAAAAGATTGGCATGATGTTCCGTTGGCTGATTGGATTGAAGCCAAAACTGGATTACCAACGACCATTGCCAACGATGCCAATTGCGCTGGAATGGGCGAAGCATGGCTGGGTGCAGGACGCTGGTTCCGCAACCTGATTTTGCTCACCCTGGGCACGGGCGTAGGTGGCGCGATTATTCTGGATGGCAGACTGTTTGTCGGGCATCACGGCACAGCGGGTGAACTGGGGCTAATTACGCTCAACCCTGATGGACCTGCCTGCAACAGCGGCAATCAAGGGTCTTTGGAACAATATGCTTCGGTGCAGGCAATTCGTCGCCGGACTGGATTAGAACCCGATAAATTGGGCGCAATGGCGATCGCGGGTGATACCAACGCCCTGGAATTTTGGCAGCACTACGGGCATGATTTAGGCGCTGGAATAGCCAGCCTGGTCTATGTACTGTCACCAGAAGCCGTCATTATCGGCGGCGGGGTTAGTGCCAGCGCTGACCTGTTTTTTCCATCGATTCAGGCTGAATTAGAACGGCGGGTATTGCCCTGCTCCCGCGCTGGACTGCAACTCTTAAAGGCAGAATTGGGCAATCAGGCGGGGATTGTGGGTGCGGCAAAACTGGCTTGGCAGTTAGCGGCGGGGTAGGGGAAAGTTTTAAGTTTTGAGTTTTGAGTTCGGAGTTTTGAGCTAGGGAAGAGACAAGTCAGTTTTCTTTTCGATGTAATCTACGATCGCTTGATAGATCATCGGGTCGCTTTGTTGGGTAATGACGATGGTGATGTTACCGTCAAAAATTGAAAAGGATACTCGACTATTTGGGGTATGACAAAAGGCGCTTACCCGGTCTAGGTCAATCACGTAAGTATTGCGATCGTAGATCAGCTTAATCCAATAAGCCACGGACTTTTAGGCGAAGAAACGGTTAGACAATGGGTTCGTTGACCTAGAGTTAGGGATCTAGAGTTAAGACACTTCAGCCGGAGCAATAAAGGCGGCGGAATCTTGTCTATCTAGGACAACAGTAGATGCTTCAGGAACATAGCTTGGGTTTGACGTTGGCTCTTGTTGGGCAAGGGCTGCTCGGATAAATCCTTTAAACAATGGGTGAGGTAAGCTTGGGCGAGACTGGAACTCTGGATGAAATTGGCTGGCAATGAAAAAGGGATGATTGGAAAGTTCAACAATTTCGACCAAACGCCCATCGGGTGAGGTGCCGCTAATGACATATCCCGATTCTATAAGTAGATTGCGATAGGCGTTATTAAATTCGTAGCGATGGCGGTGGCGTTCATAAATCACTTCTTCTTGATACAGGCTGAAGGCAAGGGTATTGGGAGCAAGACGACACGGATATAGCCCCAGCCGCATGGTGCCACCCAAATCCACCACATCTTGCTGTTCTGGCAACAAGTTGATCACTGGGTTTTGGGCATCGGCGTTAAATTCTGAACTATTGGCATCTTCTAAATGGGCAAGATGGCGTGCCCATTCAATTACAGAGCATTGCATCCCTAGGCACAAGCCTAAAAAGGGAATTTGATGCGATCGCGCATAGTGAACGGCGGCAACTTTGCCATCAATTCCACGGGCACCAAAGCCACCCGGAACGATGATGCCATTCACACCCTGCAAAAACTGTTCAGGATTTTGAGTCTCGATATCTTCAGAATTGACCCAGCGAATATTCAGGTCGCTATCTAACTCGATCGCAGCATGGCGTAACGCCTCCATCACCGACAGATAGGCATCACCCAATCGCACATATTTACCCACGATCGCAATTTCTACGCGCTTGGTTGGGTGATACAGGCGATCGACCAATCGTGCCCACTGGGTGAGATCAGGGTCACGCTGTTCCAGTTGCAATAGCTCTAAGGCTTGATGAGCTAAACCTTCCCGTTCGAGTAACAAAGGCACTTCATAAATGCTGCTGGCATCGGGGCAAGAAATCACACACTCCGCTGCCACATCGCAAAAGCCCGACACCTTTTCTTTAAACCCTTCAGGCAGCGGGCGATCGCTGCGGCACACTAACATGTCAGGCTGAATGCCGATCGATCGCAGTTCCTTCACCGAATGCTGAGTCGGCTTGGTTTTCATCTCGCCTGCTGCGGGAATCCACGGCACCAACGTCACATGCATATACAGCAC
Source organism: Sivoneniella epilithica UHCC 1019 (assembly GCF_040830845.1). Lineage (NCBI taxonomy): Bacteria > Bacillati > Cyanobacteriota > Cyanophyceae > Leptolyngbyales > Leptolyngbyaceae > Sivoneniella > Sivoneniella epilithica. The sequence goes on along the minus strand of NZ_JBFPDP010000005.1, from coordinate 26,140 downwards.
ATTCTGCCGCCCTACGTCTTTACGAAACTGGCGAATTGCTTCCAAAAATGGTAGCGATTCAATGTCGCCCACGGTGCCGCCAATTTCGGTAATCACCACGTCGGGATTCGTATTTTTGGCAACCCGCAGCACTCGATCTTTGATTTCATTGGTGATATGCGGAATCACCTGCACCGTGCCGCCTTGATAATCTCCTCGCCGCTCTCGATTCAGCACTGCTTGATAAATCGAGCCAGTGGTGACGCTGTTTAAGCGCGACATAGACGTGTCGGTAAAGCGTTCATAGTGACCCAAATCTAAATCGGTTTCTGCACCATCTTCCGTGACAAACACCTCGCCATGCTGAAACGGACTCATGGTGCCTGGATCGACGTTGATGTAAGGGTCGAGCTTGAGAATGGAAACCGAATAGTTGCGTGACTTGAGCAATCGCCCTAAACTGGCAGCCACAATTCCCTTGCCGATGCTAGAAACAACGCCACCCGTAACAAATACAAACTTAGTCATAAAATTTTAGAGGGGGATTGGCTGGGAAGCGACACATCCCGTTTATTCTGCCACAGTCTTCTAACTTTCTGGGCGATCGCTCAAACATACCTATTTACCATCAGGAAATTAGATGTAATAGCGATAAAAAAGAACTATTAGAGTTAAGGTTGCCGCAAATGGAACATAACAGGTCACAAGCAACTCTAGCTTTTCATCCTCAACACTAAACTTCCGATTATAAAACAGCAGAAACAGCAGTGGACTAAACGGAATCAGATAACGCCCTTGCCATCCTCTAATAACTGATGCACCCAATGGTGCCCAATGCAAATACAATACAAAACTAATTAAGATTATATTTAATGCAGCAGTTAAGAAAATTACAAATCTTTGAATACGAAAAAGACGAATTTTCTTATTTCCGCCAAACAGAGCAATAATCACTAATATCCCAAGATAGGAGTCAATTAAAACTCCGGGTAGTTTCGTATCTAGCCATCCCAATTGACCAATTAGTTGATGAATAATACTTAATCCATCTACTTTCCATCCATTGAAGAATGCCACAAAAAACATTCCTGGGTTATCAGCTAGAAACGCAAGTTGGCTTGTGGGCGAAGTCATTTCTGGAGAGTAGGAAACATCTTTCAAATCCTTGATTGCATAAACCACCCCCAAAGAAAGTGCTGCACACCAAGCTGCAAGAAGAGTAAATACAGCAAAGTAGGTTTTCCTATTGCCTATTTTTTTAATGGGAATTGTAAAAAAAAGTAGGATTAGTAACTGATAAGGGGGTTTTGCCAGAGACAAAAGGGCAGCCAAGACGAAAATAATAATTCCCTTAGGGCGATCGAAGCTGACATTTTCATCTAGGGCACAACTCAAGAAAACAGCCGTTAGGAGAAAAGAAACCCCAATAGTAAGCGCATCGCCAGAAACAGAAGCAGCCGTGAAAAGAGAAATTGGAGTCAGCAATAATAGCAAGAATCCCCATTTGAAGATGGGGGTAATTTTTATGGCAAAATATCCTGTCAATGCAAAGAAAATTAAGTTAAAGAGTCTACCAAAATACATGAGTGCTAATGGTGTAGCGCCAAACAACCTGGCGATCGCGATGCCACTTGCCTGGGGAAGATAAGGGACAGGAGAATATTTTGCAACCGTCCAATAGTTAATAAAAGAACGCTTCTCTACATTTAATGGAATGCGAAGAGTCGTAAAAATATCCTCAATTTTTTGCTTATTTTCAGGATGGAAAGCCACGCCCGCCGATACAACTTGAGCAACGGTAGAGAGACTCTCTGGAAGTAATCCTCCAAACTCTTTATCGGCTCTCTTTGCCATTAAATGACCTTCCGATACATGATAAGCCCGGAAAAAATGGGCATTTTCATCGGCTACTTGAAAGGGTGGAGTAACAATTAAAAATAAAATTCCAAAAATAGATACCAAAATTGCAAATATCTTTTCAGGAGCAATTAACCTTAACTTGCTTCCAACCTTCATACTCCTGATATCCTCTAAACTTTAGTAAGGTAAAAATACCAATAATTGATAACTCAACGTCATATTTTTATGAACTTTTTTAATAGGTTTAATTTATTTTTTCTAACTCAATAGTCATAAACATTCCAATATATGGGTTAAAAGGCGAAAGCAACCATTCAATTAAACGAATTCCTAAATAGAAAGAAGATGGCAATAATTGCCTCAACGATAGCCCACCACTTAAAAGATATCTGAAGGGCGTATGAATCTGAATAGAACACACCTTTAACTGAGGAAATTTACTAGCAAATAAGTTCATATCTCGGAAAAAAATAATCCAAGGGATAGCCATATTTGCTCCGGTTAATGGACCTCCTTCGTCAAATCCCCACTCTCCACCTGGTTCAAAAGGTTCATGGTGAAACCGGGTATAAATAAACGTTGACCAGGGAGTATTGGCAGGTTCAATCATGACAATTTTGCCACCCGTTTTAAGACAGCGCTGCATTTCCTCAAAAAATCTAACCGAGTCTTTTACATGATGAAGCACATCAATCATGAGAAAGGCACTGACGCTGGAGTCTTTCAACGGAATATCAAGGGCAGAAAAAACCAGATCAACCCCGTCATACGGTAAGACATCTGAAGTGATGATATGGGGAGCCACTTTTTTAATGAACCCGGCTCCACTTCCCATTTCGATAAAATCCCCTGCTGGAGGAACAGTGATGCACCGTCCTAGCATGTCTTGATAGAAAGACTCGTAGGTTTTCTTAAGAAACGGTTTCCGCTTAATGATGTTTCGGATAATGTGGATATTATTTGGGTCATCTAAGTCAGAAATTCCAGTAAATTCTGGCAATCTCAGTCGATCTAATAAACCTTTATTTGCCACAATCAATTGACTCAATAAATTTTAAGAACTGATATTGCTGAAATAGGCTACTAGAGAAATTTGATTTTTCTGGCTGCATAGAGACACATTTTTAGCAAAACAATTCCCTCTTTCAAATGTTGAATATTAGAAGAACCATAGGTTCGGGGTAAGTAGCGAACGGGAATATCTCTGATTTTAAGACCTAGCTTAGCGGCACCAAATAGCAGGTCAAAGTCTCCAAATGGATCAAAATCTCCAAAGTAGGAACGATTCGCGGCTAATTTTGCATAGTTTTCTTTGGAAATTACTTTGGTTCCACAGAGAGAGTCTTTAATTTTAGTGTTCAAAAGATAGGACAACAACCAGGCAAAAAATCGATTGGCAAGACGGTTGAGCCAAGGCATGGTTTCAGAACTGAGGGGGTAGATCAACCGACAGCCATTGGCAAGTTCACAATAGCCAGATGCGATCGCATCAAAAAAGTAAACAAGATCTTCTGGTCTAACCGTCAAGTCAGAATCAAGGATCATGAATACATCACCTGTCGCCATATCAAATCCTTGACGAACTGCATCTCCTTTTCCTTTTCCAGATTGCCGACAGATCTTGATATCCCACTCTTCGCCATACTGCTGCTGCACCCGCTGGATTTCATCCCAGGTATTATCTGTCGAGTGTCCTTCAACAAAGATAATTTCCGTATGTTTTCCAAGCCTAGGCATTCTGGTAATGCAACTCTCAATATTACCCGCTTCATTCCTAGCCGGAATAATCACAGAGCAAGTCATGGTTTGTCGATTTTCCCTAGAATCTGTCTCATTCGGATGAAGGCGCGCAACAATATACTCAGATAAACAAATTCTATTAATCCAAGGCAGAGGCGCTATGAATTGGTTGATAAACCCTGATAGAAACGGAAAAAACTTAGGAAATAGTAAGCGTTTGCCATGAACGACAACATCAAAACCAGCAAGATTTAAGAGGTTCTCAATATCCTCAAAACTCAACCAGTTTAGGTTAGAAATTGGCATCCTCTGCCCAATCAAAGTTGCAGACTTCAGAACAGGTTCCCATGCAGGATTATGAAATGTCAGTACCACACGAGTCTGAGATTGACACGATTTATAAATGGCATGTAGCGCTTTTTGAATGTCCTGAATGTAGCTAATCGTGTTAGCCAGCAGAACATAGTCATAGGTAGCGATAGGTTGAAACTCCTCAGCATTTTCTTCCCAAAATTCTAAAGAAGGAAATTGGTTTCTTGCCGATTCGAGTGCAACGCTGCTGATATCAATTCCCAAACCAACTTTAGGGTCTACAGCATTTAAGAGATGCCCCAAACCTGACCCAATTTCTAATACATTTGACTGTGGTTGAACAATGAACTGGCAAAGTCTCTCTATATCTCGATAATAATAGAGGTTGCGATTTCTCCACTTTTCCAAAGAGTTTTGAGGATGCATAGTTTAGATTGATAGGTTTTGACAGTAAAGATTATTTTTGGAATAAAAAAGATTTATAGAGATAGAAGTTTAATGGTAAAAAACCAGGCATCCAAGCCATATTTTTGAGCATAAATAGTTTATTTGCGGCTTGGTGCATTGTTTCTGGTGAAGTGACATGGTGATTGCTGATACCAGAGAAACCGATCGCTGCAAATAGTTTTTCCATAAAAGAATTGACCGCAGGCATCCCGACTAATAAAAATCCACCCGGTTTTATTACTCGGTGGATTTCTGTTAGGAAAGGCTCAATATCTTTGATATGTTCTAGCACTGATACAGCCACTACTAAATCGAAATAATTATCCTCAAATAGCAATTGATCTGCAACCCCTGTGCTAAGTGTTGGCTTGCATCCTAGCGCTTTCAACTGCCTAGCAACAAATTCAGGATCACTCCCAATATCAACTCCATAAACCTGATTGCTCACTTTAGAAAGAGTTGGCAATAGAACTCCACTGCCATAGCCAATTTCAAGCGATTTATCAAAAGAAAGGTCATTCAATAAGCGAAGAGTAATATGAATTCTGCTAATAAAAAGCCTGGATACAAGGGGCACATAGTAGTACTTAAGCGGATCATCTGCTCCATTCGGTGAAAGCATTCCCTTTGGAGGTAGTTTAAATTTGATGGAACTTCCAGACTTCATATGCAGATAGAAAATCGATTTCTCTTGTCAATTGCTCAACACACTATATTCTTCTTTTAAGTCACTTTACAATCCCCAAGAATGCAAATCGACCGTCTGATCGGTCGATCGGTCATTGCCATACGCCATCTCGCTTTGACAGCATTGGTAGATAACTTTATAAATGCAATTTACAGTGTTTATGCTCTATTTATAGTTTTTACAGTTTATTTAAATTGGAAGCTACAAAAGTTTTTGACAATACTTTCTCTAAAAAATAGTCGCTTTGTAGCTTGATAGATGATTTTGGCAGTGTAATGTAAATTAGGTTTCTGTTTAGTGCATGACTAGTCAAAATCGAGTGTTTTGGGGTGATGGACATCACGCCATGGGTTCTCACATTGACGCAAAAAATCATTCAGCGCATCATTTAAGAGGCAGGAAGTTGTAGCCATTATTTACAAAACTGCCGCTTTTCTGGTAAGGAGGTCTATGTCAAATCAGCCCCTTCAATGGCAAGTTCAAACGTCCGTGCCGCCGGATTGTTTTTTGGGGGCGGTCAAGCAAATCGTGACCACCAGTCGCGGATATTTGGCGCAGTTGCTTTGGCAGCGTGGGATTCAGGATTTAGATCAGCTTGCAGGATATTTGAATCCGGCGGACTATGTGCCAACAAGTCCATTTGCCTTTGGGGAGGAGATGAATTGGGCGATCGCCCGACTCAAGCAAGCGCGGCACACTCAAGAAACTGTGGCAATTTGGGGCGATTTTGATGCGGATGGCGTGACGGCAACGGCGGTGTTGTGGGATGGGTTAGGGCAATTTTTTACCCCACACAAAACGTTGCTCTATTACATCCCTAATCGCCTAACGGAGTCTCATGGGCTATCTCGACAAGGGTTGGAATATTTGCACAGTCAAGGCTGTCGCTTGATCGTAACCTGTGATACGGGCAGCACCAACCTGGAAGAGATCGCGATCGCCCGCGAGTTTGGCATGGACGTAATTATTACCGATCACCACACTTTACCCAGCGATCGCCCTCCCGTTGTTGCCATTATTAATCCACGCTATTTGGAAACCACTCATCCCTTAGCGAGTTTGTCGGGTGTAGCTGTTGCTTACAAACTCGTAGAAGCGCTGTATGAAACCCTGCCGGGGGTGCCGCAGAAACCCTTGGTTGAACTGCTGGATCTGGTGGCGATCGGGCTGATTGCAGACTTAGTGGAACTGAAGGGCGACTGTCGCTATCTGGCGCAGGTGGGCATTGAACAATTGCAGAAACAAAGTAATCCGCTAACGATGACTCGCCCTGGTGTGGCGAAACTGCTGGAGTTTTGTAAGCGCACAGGCGATCGCCCTACCGATGTTTCCTTTGGTTTAGGTCCTCGAATCAATGCCGTCAGCCGCATTCAAGGAGATGCTCATTTTTGTGTGGAACTGCTGACCAGCCAAGATAGGCACCTCTGTACCCAGCTTGCCGAAGCCACTGAACTCGCGAACGCCCGTCGCAAAGCCTTACAAAAAGAAGTGGTGCAACAAGTCGCCGCGCGGATTGCCCAACTCGACCTGTCTACCACCCGTGTGATTGTGCTTGCCGACGAGCAATGGCACCTCGGCGTGCTGGGACTCGTCGCTGGACAGATTGCCCAAGAGTATGGCAGACCGACAATTTTGCTTAGCACAGAAGGGGAGCAGGGAATAGGGAACAGGGAACAGGGGACAGGGAATAGGGAACAGGAGGCAGAGTTTTCTGAGCATCTAAAACCTGAAGCCCGAAACCTGAAACCTCCATTCCGAACTCCGAACTCCAAACTTCAAACTCCTCTTGCTCGTGGTTCGGCGCGGTCGGTGAACAACATTGATCTGTATCAATTGGTGAAGGGGCAGGCGCATTTGCTGCATCGGTTTGGGGGACATCCATTTGCGGCGGGGCTGAGTTTGCCCGTGGAGAATGTGCCGCTGTTTATGGAGGCGATTAATCAGGAGTTGCGACAGGTGGAAGCAGGGGCGATCGCCCCCTCCCTACTAATCGATCTAACCGTGACGGTGGCAGAGCTTGGTAAGGAACTATTTCACGAGCTAAAACTACTGGAACCCTGTGGCATGGGCAATCCCAGTCCAAAATTGCTGATTCAAAACTGCTGGTTTGAAAAAGCCTGGAATAAGAACATCCAGGATCGGCGCGGCGGCAAGGTGCAATACATCAAAACGGAGTTTGAACTGCGGGATGATTCCACCGAGCAGTCCTTTCCTGGCGTGTGGTGGGGACATTATCGCGATGAAATTCCCCAAGAGCGTTGTGATGTAGTCGTTGAGTTGGATAGCAATACCTATGAGCGTCGATATGAGGTGCGGATTGTGGCAGTTCGCCCACGGGAATCGATTCAGCAACAAGACTCTAGCCCTCTGAAGGATGGGCTGTTGGATTGGCGAAGATTGGATCAGGCGACCCTTGCTACAGAAATCCAGCGACAGGAAGCGATAGGAAGAATGCCGCTGATCCTCCGGCAGGTTCCCACTAGCTGGACAGAGTTGCAGGTGTGGTTTCGACGTGCCGAACAGGAACAGCGATCGCTAGCGATCTCCTACACCCTACCCATACCTCATTCGCCTATGACTACGTGGCAAACCTTGGTCGGCATTGCCAAATACCTCAGCCGTACCGGAAAGACTGCAACTCGGCAGCAATTGCTAGACAAATTGGAACTGAGCGATCGCAGCTTACAGCTTGGCTTCAAAACCCTAACACTGCTCAATTTTGAAGTTCATCACCACGATCAAGCCTTTGCGATTGTAGGTAAGGCAATTCCTGAAGCGTTAGCGAAGCTTTCCACAGGACTCGCGACGGACACCGCGCCAACAGAAACGACTCCAGCCCTAAATGAAGCGGTTCAAAGCTTTTTCAGCGCAGTCAAAGAAGACCAGTTTCGTCGGCAATATTTCTGTCAAGTCGCGATCGCAGTGATTCGGGCGCTAGTGGTTTAAGGGTAGAGGCGTGGAGGGGTGGAAGAAACTCAAAACCCAAAACTCAAAACTTAAACCTTTTTCCTCTACGAAGCCGAACGATTGTTGTAATCGGTTGTCATCAACCCCGAACGGCTCGATCTACGGACAAAGTTTTTTAACATGTAGGCAAGATCATCAGGAGCTAGGGATGCCGATAGCGCATCTACGGTATTGATTGTGCCGGCTTCGTGTAAGTCATACAACGCCTGGTTAAGGGTTTGGCTACTATCCACGCCTTCTTCCATCAGCAGATGAATATCATCAAAACTGCCCTTCAGCAAATAGTCGCGAATGGTTGCCGTGTTGACCATAATTTCTAGAGCGGCGGTGCGTCCCCCTTGGGTCGTGGGCACCAGGGATTGAGCAATCACTGCTTTGAGGGCATCCACAATTTGAGTGCGAACGGTTTCCTGCTCTTCGGGGCTGTAAAAATTCAGCAGGCGCTTGAAGGCGTTTACGGCTCCCTTGGTATGCAAGGTGCCTAGAACGAGGTGTCCGGTTAAGGAGGCGCGAATGGCAGTGTCTACGGTTTCGCGATCGCGCATTTCTCCAATCAGGATAATATCGGGGTCTTGGCGCAGCGCTGCCCGCAGTGCATCTTTAAATTCTTGCGTGTGTAGTCCTACTTCTCGCTGGGTAAATAATGCCTGATTGGATGTATGCACATACTCGATCGGGTCTTCAATGGTGACAATTTTACGGGGATACGAGTCATTCACATGCCGCAACATTGCCGCCAGAGAAGTCGATTTGCCGGAGTTAACCGATCCCGTAATTAATACTAAACCTTGCCGTTCTTCGGCTAGATAGCCCAGCACCGCAGGCAAATTTAGCTCTTTTAGGGTCGGCACAGCCAAGGAAATTAACCGCAGCACCATCGAGCCGCCCATCATCGATTGGGCGCAGTTGACTCGACACCGCACTAATCCTTCATATAAAACAGCGGTGTCTAACTCTTGAGAAACTTGAAACTTTTCTCGCTGGTCAGGAGTCAGCAGTTCATCCAAAAAATCATCAAACTGGGCGATCGTCACTCGACCATAGGATGCCTGAATGACCATTTTTCCTTGAATCCGAAATCGGGGCGCTTCACCCACTTGGAGATGAATATCTGAAGCCTTTTGTTTGAAGGCATCTTCTACCATGCCGTGGATAGTGCCATGTTTCAGGACTTCTGCATCTGGTTCATCTAGGCTGATGCTGTAGAGCCGCAGTGAATCAGTGCCCTGAGCCGTAGGCGCACAAATCACCCGTCCCTGCATAAATCCCGGAATTCGCACATCGCTATCCAGCTTGCGGGTAGTGGCATAGTGCTGAATTTGCTGGGGCGAAAGCACTTCTTGAAGATAGTGCTGAAAGAGATCAGCGGTGAGTGTAGCAAAATGCCCTTGAGGTTGCATTTCGCCATTGATGCGATAAAACGGCGGGCGACCCATTTGTAGATACACCACGGAAGCTCCGCGATCGCAGGCATCTTGGATAATCTGCCGAATAGAAGCAGGCGTATTAAGCTGAGGTTCAGCAGAAACTTGAGTAGCAGTCATAGCAGTGTTGTGCGATGTGAGATGCAATAAATAGAAACAGCGCCTCTTGATAACAGGTGAAACTTTATAACAGGTGAAAGATTTGAATGGATCAGGGTTCTGAGTTGATCGCTTGTCCGTGTAGCTCGATCAAAGTTTCAGTAAGGTGAGCTAAGCGGCTCTCTAACTGGTGTTTACGATGCAAAATATGTTGAAACCGCTGGTAGCGAGCGATCGCCAAACTCACATCGGGCACCTGTTCTGCCGGACAATCTCGAAACCAAGGCTGCCCTGCTTCGCTCAGTCCGCAGAGCCGATAGCCATCGCTGTTTTCCTGAGTTTCCAACCAGCCATCAATCATCGGTCCTTCGTCATAAATCGTCTGAATCTGTTGAATTAGCGTTTGTAAGATAATTTGCCAACTGCCTACAGTCGTTTGCATTTCTTGCAATAAGCTAAGCGCGAGAGCCGCATTGACTGGCAAATTCAGAGCAGGCGTTGCTGGGGAATGAGTGCCAAAAGGCATGGAAAAAGGCTCCGCGATCGCCCCTTCTGCTGAAATCTCGTAATTTGTCGAGTAGAATGACAACGATAAATTGGGTTCTGTTGTCCACGGTTCAGCGGATGGGGACTGCTCTACTGTGTGAACATCCATGTGCTGGAGGGCAGCTTCTATTCGTTTCAGATCTGGTTTCATCACAACCTACTCTCTTACTTCCGAAACTAACGGCAACTTTTAAACCATCCCGTCTATAGTAAACACCTGAATCAGCGATTTGCAGCCTGGTCATGCACAATTTTCAACACTTTTTAAGAGTTTTATGTCAAGACATCTCGTTTTGGTGACTGGACCGAGTCGTTCGGGCAAGAGTGAATGGGCAGAAAAACTCGCGGCTCAGGTCGGTGATCCGGTGATTTATGTAGCAACTTCTCAACTTGATCCGACTGATTTAGACTGGCAAGCGCGGGTTCAACGCCACCGAGATCGCCGTCCTAAACACTGGATCACTCAAGCCGTACCGCTCCACTTGGCGGCGGCAATTCATACCGCACCTGCCGCTCATTGCCTACTGGTCGATTCTGTGGGCACTTGGCTGGCAAACTATTTAGATCAACCCGAAGAAGACTGGGAAAAAACAACGCAAACTCTGCTGATCAGTCTTCAATCCACCTCAAACACCGTCATTTTAGTTGCCGAAGAAACGGGTTGGGGCGTAGTGCCTGCCTATCCGCTAGGACGCACCTTTCGCGATCGTTTGGGTCATCTCACCCGCCAGATTGGGGCGATCGCCGATACAGTCTACCTTGTCACCGCTGGCTATGCGCTAGATTTGAGTCAGCTAGGCATCCCGCTCCAGCAAAGGTGAACAGAAACTTAAGATAGTTTCACAGCTTAATAAGTGCAACTTTAAACCTGTCACAAGCATGATAAGCACATTAACCTAAAGGTAGACAATTTTTAAGCCAAGGTAGAGAACAATGAGTTCACCACAAAAATTGAAACGCGACAAATGAAACGCGACAAATTTTTTGAAAAAGCACTGCCTTTTTACCTTAAAACTCAAAACTTAGAACTCAAAACTCTCCTCCCCCCACTTTTTAGTTTGGATATTTTTTATGGCATCTTCTGAGCAAATCAAAGAATATCTTGCTTACTGGTTTCAACTCGGCAAAGGAGTCGCGTTTCAATCTGAGCAATCGCCGTTGCTACCCAAAACCGTGATTCAAGGAAATCATTACAGTCCAGAGTTTGAAGCAGCTTGGCAACAGATTTTAGCTGAATCCAAAAATTGCTATTTAGAAGGCACTCAGGAAACTATCGCTGAACTGTTGACTCCAGCCTGGGAAATTAATCCCTGTTCTCGGTGTGCCATGCCCATGCCGTTGAAAAGCGTTGGCGTTGCTTCATTGGAATGCCCCTGTGTTGATGTAGAGGGGTGGCCCAATACCGAGATTCCGCAACCGCGATCGCCCGTCGATTCTCAAACGCAACTCAGCAAAATTCGCGATCGTCTGAAAAATCTCGCTAATCACTAACTCTCTCCACACTACAAATTTCCCCTTATCCACCCTTCCAAGATTTAATCAGCGATCGCCAAATAAGAGTTCAATTAAAGCTTCTACCAGGCGATCGAAGGTCATATCCAGGATGTCTTTACCTTGCAGCATCTCCATCATTTGATAGTAGTGGCTCAACGTCCCAGAAATGATCCAGGCAACAGCTTCAGGATCAGAACTGCGAAGTTGAGGAGCCGCTTGCAAAATGTTTGTTGAAACCTCCAAACCTGGTTTTTCAAAATGCTCAACATAGAACCGAGCTACATCAGGAAACCGCCCCGATTCGCCTACAATCAGCCGATAAAAGTTCATTCGCATCGGGTCAAGATTTTCAGGGGTAATGCTCTTCGCGGTAAGTAATCGCAATTGTTCTATCGGATCAGATGGCAATGACTCCGAGGCAAATACCTGTTGGAGATGCTGTTCGGCAGTGTACTGCACGATCGCCGCAAAGAGCTTTTCCTTACTTTCAAAGTAACTGTAGAGTGTTTCCTTCGATACTCCTGCGGTTGCTGCAATCCGAGCCATGCTGGTAGCAGCATAACCATCTCGCAAAAATTCTTGCAAGGCTCCCTGCAAAATTTGTTCTGCTTTGGCAGATTGCCTGGTTTCTTTGGACATAGCACAACCTGAAAGAACCTATTCAATCCTACCGTACAGTACGGTCTAAAAACTATCAGATCGGGGGACTTGCAACCGAACCAATCAGTCTAATATTGAATTACTCGAACCGAACGGTCTAGTTCGTTCCATGTCAATTATTGGAGGGAAGTTGAATGCAAGTTCAAACCCATGTGCAAATTTTCATTGACGCACCGATTGAGCAAGTGTTTGATTGTTCGATCGATTGCCAAAACTTACCTAAGTTCTTCACAGGCTATCAAGGAATTCCTGCCATTTTGAGTGCAACGACAACGGATGGTTTACCCCTGCACGAGGGCAGTAGGCGCATTGTGCAAAACAGTGATGGTTCCGAGATCGAAGAGACGATCGTCGCGCTTCAACGTCCTACCCTGCAAGACTACAAATTGCTAGGTGGATTTAAGCCACCGTTTTCATGGCTTGTGCATTCTGCTTCAGGTCGATGGTTGCATCGAGCCATCAATCCAGGAACGCAGACTATCTGGCAGTTTGAATTTGAGATGCGAAATGTACTCGCCTATGTTGTCTTTCTGGCACTGGTTAAGCATCCGTTTGAAACTGCCCAACGCCTTTGTCTTGCAAACCTGAAGCAAACAATTGAACACTCTGCCTCAATCACTGAGTGCATCTAATATTTCTTCGAGTAGGCGACAAAGTTGGAGTTAGTTTGCATTGTCCTAACTGTGTCGCCCCATCCGCTTTCACTTGTCAGTTGATTTGAATTGCCCTTTTCTCATAAGGAGAGACCATTATAATTCACCACATTTCGATTCCGGCAAACAATCCGCTTCGCGTTGCTCAAGTAGTAGCAGAGGTGTTTAATGGCAAAGCGGGGATCTTTCCACCCAATCCCAATAGCTACATGGTGATGGCAGGCGATGAACACGGCACACTCATTGAAATCTACCCCTCCAATAGCGTGATTGTTCCGGGACAGGGCGATCCGCCAAGCCTGGTTTCAGCAAGCCGTTCATTCTACAAGCTACAGTGCGGTTCACGCTGCAATTTCTGTTCCCACTAATTTGGAACAGATTGAACGTATCGCTGCACGAGAAGGATGGCGAGTACTGCCCTGTAATCGAGATGGGCTATTTGATGTGATTGAGTTCTGGATTGAAAACCAATTGATGTTGGAGTTATTGACTCCTGCGATCGCTCACAAATACCTCAATGCAATGCATTCTCAAAATCTAGAACAACTCATGCTGGACATGACTCAAGTGAAAGTCAGAGTCTAAGCTCGACTTTATCCATCTTGCGGCAATAGAGCGCCTGACATAGAAGAATGGGATGAGATGAACTTGGGCGTTGCTTAATCCAGCTATGAACTTGTTCGTCTCACCCCCAAATACTGCGTTTACTTATACCAGAACCCATTGCCGTTATCCTGTCCTGCTTCTGTGGGTTGTTTTCGCATCGGGTGTGGCAGCAGGCTGAGATTTTGATTGTGGAGCGATTCTGTGTCTGGGTAGTCGGATGGTAAGTGCAGTTTTGCGCGTGATAGGACTGTCAAAGCAGCGAGGTGGCAACTACCACCGATCGCCCTTCAGTAACGCCCTCACCGACCCTCTTCTGGGCGCTTTCGCACTGACAGACAACCTCAAAGGACAAGCGCAAGAACTGGTTGCGGAGCCAGCTAACGACCCCATTCACCCGTCGCTAGTAACTTTTCGGGCTTCACAAAGAGACTTGGTACGGTTGGTGTGCAACGGGATTGTTAGACTGTATCTCACCGATCACCTCTGAAGTGAGATCATAAGCCTTCAATCTTAACGATACCACCCTCAACATTATCAATTTGCAATCGATAACCGTAGAGCAGTGCCATTCCGAGCAAGGGTTCTGTCTCCGATTCTGCGATATCGATCTGGCGGTATTGCCCATCCCAGATCACTGTTGCGGTGTAAAAATCAAACAGGACTTCGCTGCCATCGCCAAAGTTGTCGAATTGGAGATCGTCCAAGGCAACCCAAGGCGAACGACAATTTCAGATGGTAAAGATAGAAACCCATCAAATCCGGTGTCAATTATGGTATCGATGACTCCGCGTTGACCAGATGAGTTACCAAATACAAGGGAAAGTGTGGCTTCGCAGCAAATTCACAACTCCATGTATCATGAACTCTTCTTTAAGCTTCGCGAACCAAAGTGATACACGGCGCGGCGTCCAATCCGAATTCCAAAAGGCTGGGCATTAGGATTGCGTTCAAATAGCCGATTGGTTGCAGCTACGACCGTTTCATCAAGCTCAAAATCTCCGGTTTCGATGTCGATCGCCACTATTTTTCCATCATTTCCCGCTTCGACTTGCTGCCGAATGCCAGACTCATAAAGTGCTTGCCCCCGTCGGGCTAACTCTTCTTTGCTGTAACGCCGTTGCCGAGTTGCCATTGGCTTGACCTCGTTTCCGCTGTACCCCTTCATTTTAGCCTGGGCGATCGCTGCTCACTGACTAAAAGACGATCGCGATCGCGGTTTGAAGTGAAAGAGCGATCGCAGTCTCATCGTTTCTGTGATGGATGCAGGGTTATTGAGTCTGACGAGCTAATTGTTAGACCGTATCTCACCGATCGCTTATGATCAATGCATTCGTGTCGGTTTGGGAGTTTAAACCATGTCTCTCGCTGAATTACTTCCTTTGGTGAACAATCTAAGCCAGTCAGACAAAGTATCACTCTTCAAACTCCTAGCCACACAGGTTCCAGACGCTGAACTACAAACTATCTTTTCTGCATCAGAGTATCCAGTTTGGTCACCCTACGACGCAACAGAAGCCGCAAACATTCTGATGCAGATGATTCAGGATGACCAAAAAACATCTACTCATGCCTAGTACAATCGAGTTTCCTTTTTCTAACGATGAAGCATTACCTACGATCCCCATCACTCTGAGTCATGCAGGCTTTTCTGTCTCTGCAAATGCACTGCTAGATACTGGATCTACGGTCAATCTATTGCCCTATGATATCGGGCTGCAATTGGGTGTAATTTGGGAGCACCAAACTGTTCGTTTGCCATTGGCTGGAAATCTTGCAAGGGTTGAAGCACGGGGTTTATTTGTGCCTATTCAAATTGGGAACCTGGAGCCAGTTCGCCTAGCATTTGCCTGGGTACAAGCCTCTCAGGTGCCCTTAATTCTTGGGCAAACAAACTTCTTTCGAGAATTTGATGTCTGTTTTCAGCGATCGCGATGCACAATCGAAATTAAGAGATCGCTGCTCACTGCCTAAAATACGACCGCGATCGCGGTTTGAAGTGATGGGGCGATCGTATCCAAATCTAAATCTGACGGCAAAATATAGTAGCGTCAGATGCCTCTGGCATCCCTACCAGTGGCTTTCGATCATTCGCTGTCGCCCCTGCTAGGGTGCAAGATTGAAATGTCCTCGCAGGCTATTCATCTTCGGATAAAGAGTCAGGGAGGCTATCCTTTTCTTGTTGCATATATTCTGACAGTAAATATGTGTGCGAAAGTCCCATATCTCCACTAGACCAAGGATATGTAGCAATAAATTTACCTTCCGCAGCAAAAAACATTGGATTGATATCTCTTCTAACAACTTCCCTAAACCAATTTGCTGCTTTTGTAGCATCGATAATAAGCTGATGGCACTCTTCTACCCAATCATCAAACTCATGACTTAATTTGTCATATCGTTCGGTATCCCATTCTGAAATTTTATAAAATTGAACGCCCCTATAAAACGGATTTTCATCATTATTTCCCTCAATTTTACAGTGTTTCTTAAAAAGAGTAGCAGCCTTATGAAGCAACATGCTTAATGTTTTAATCGATCTTTCCAACTCTATTAAAGTACCAGGAAAATCAGTGCTGAAAACCTTTTGGCGGAACTTAAGAAAGTCTTCTGGCAACTCAAAAGACCATCTCGGAATAGGTTCTAGTGGTCCAAATGTCCATTGCTTCCATTGAAATAAGTGACAGCATTCAACTGCTGAATCAATCAAACTCGCATAAATAAGATCATTAGCTTGCTGTTTTAAATCCCATGCTTGAGATAGTGTTTGATCGACCCAAAGTTCATGACCATTTTTAAGAGCCTGTAGCTTCTCAACTAAAAAATCCTCTGGATTTTTGTCAATAATCGTATGGTGGGTAGGACATAAAAGAATTAGGTTAGCGTAAGAGTCTCTTTCCTTTGATGAAAGAAGACTATCACCACGAGGACCATTCAGTTCTTTCGCTATAATGTGTGCCTGCTCACCAATTGTAATGCTGCTCGAAGCGGTTTCACTGTCTTGAGTTAATTGACATCTGCAACTTGGAAAAGCACATCTGCTTGCAGCCTTACCCCAAAGAAGTTTGATATCTCTCTGACTGATGGTCATGTAACTCGCAGCAACATATCGATTGCTAAGTATAACGCTTGAACACTAACTAGTAAATTTGCAGCTACGCCATCACTGATATCTGAGCATCTTAATATTAAGATGGAAAACTTTCGCATAACACCTCTAGTCAGGTAGAGAAACAGGATTTTCCCGTAGCATCTGACGTTTTGGGTGGATGAAATCTTTCTGCATATCTTCAGACGTGTAGATTTCAACGATCGCCCCATATTCCTCACCAACTACCGCTCCTAATCTTGCGGTGTTTTGCTTTTTCACCAATCGCCACCCGGAGAAAGCTAAACTCAACATCATGCCCTACTACCAATGATGCTGTCATGATGCAAACCTTATCCATTCGCGATCGCCAACGCTTGAATCTTGCGCCCTTGCAAGTCCCCGATCGCCTGCTGCTCGGACCCGGACCCTCCAATGCCCATCCCGCCGTGCTTCACGCCATGAGCCTATCGCCAGTGGGTCACCTCGATCCAGCGTTTTTGGCACTTATGGGCGAAATTCAATCCCTGTTGCGCTACGTTTGGCAAACCGAAAATGCCGTCACCTTTGCGATCAGCGGCACGGGTACGGCAGCAATGGAAGCGACGATCGCCAATTCTGTAGAGCCGGGAGATGGGGTGCTGGTGGGCGTAGCGGGTTACTTTGGCAATCGCCTGGTGGATATGGCGGGGCGCTATGGCGGCGATGTGAAAACGATCGCCAAACCGTGGGGACAGGTGTTTAGCCTGGAAGAATTGCGATCGGCACTGGAAACCCATCATCCGGCGATTCTGGCGCTTGTTCATGCGGAAACCTCCACGGGAGCGCGTCAACCCATGGAAGGCGTGGGCGAGTTGTGCCGCCAGTATGGTTGCTTGCTACTGATTGATACGGTGACCAGTTTGGGCGGAGTGCCAATTTTCCTGGATGAATGGGGCGTGGATCTTGCCTATAGCTGTAGCCAAAAAGGGTTGGGCTGTTCGCCGGGTGCGTCGCCGTTTACCATGAGCGATCGCGCCTTAGAAAAGCTGGCACAACGCAAAACCAAAGTTGCCAACTGGTATCTGGATGTCA
Organism: Sivoneniella epilithica UHCC 1019; assembly: GCF_040830845.1. Classification (NCBI taxonomy): domain Bacteria; kingdom Bacillati; phylum Cyanobacteriota; class Cyanophyceae; order Leptolyngbyales; family Leptolyngbyaceae; genus Sivoneniella; species Sivoneniella epilithica. The sequence goes on along the minus strand of NZ_JBFPDP010000005.1, from coordinate 8,506 downwards.
ACTTGCTCGGCAAATATTGGGGCGCAGAGCATACCTATCACCATACTGCGCCGATTAACCTGTATTACGGTCTGCGGGAAGCGCTGCGATTGGTTGCCGAAGAAGGGCTGGTGGCTTGCTGGCAGCGCCACCAAACTAACGTGGAATATCTGTGGCAGCAGTTGGCAGAACTGGGGCTATCCCTGCATGTTGAAAAAGAATTTCGCCTGCCAACCTTAACGACCGTTTGTATTCCCGATGGCGTGGATGGCAAAGCGATCGCTCGTCAATTGCTGACCGAACACAACATCGAAATCGGCGGCGGTCTAGGCGAACTAGCCGGAAAAGTTTGGCGCGTTGGCTTAATGGGCTACAACAGCAAACCGGAAAGCTGCGATCGCTTAATTGCTGCTCTCAAACAGGTGATGTGAAGTGCGGGTAGAAGTTTTGAGTTTTGAGTTTTGAGTTTTTAATTCTTGCCTCTCACCTCTCGCCTCTCGCCCCTCACCTCTACATCTACTTGTGACGAATGAATTCGTAGATTTCCAGGTAATCTTTGGCGGGATGGTTCCATGAATAATCGTAGTTCATGCCTTGCACGGCTAGCTCTTGGAATTCATCGGGGTATTTTTCCCATAATCCGATCGCCCGATCCATGGCGGACTCTAGCGCCGAGTCGTCGGTTTGATAAAACACATAGCCGTTACGTTCTTCGGGCAAATGGGTTTGATCATAATCGCGATCGAATACGGTATTCACCAAGCCGCCCACACCCCGCACAATTGGCACGGTGCCATATTTGAAGCCGATCATTTGAGTTAGCCCACAGGGTTCAAAGTTGCTCGGCACTACAATCAGGTCGGCTCCGGCATAGATTAAATGGGATAGTTCCTCGTTAAAGCCAAGCTCTAAATGGACGTTTGGATTGTCGTTGAGACAGCGTTTCTCGTGCCAAAACCATTGATTAATGCCGGGTTCAGTGGCAGAGCCAAGCAGAACAAACTGAGCGTTGCGATGCAAGGCGTAGTACATCGCATGGTGAACCAGGTGCATTCCTTTCTGGTCATCCAACCGCCCGATGTAGGCAATGAGGGGTTTATTTTCAACTTCTAGCCAGAGGCGCTCTTGCAGCGCTTTTTTATTGGCCGCTTTGCCCGTCAGGTCGTCTTTCGTGTAATGAGCCGACAGGTAGCGATCGCTCTCTGGGTTCCAAAACTCATAGTCAATCCCGTTGAGAATGCCACCAAATTTATGCTGATGGACATGCAGCGTATGTCCTAACCCATACCCCAACTCGCCGTGATGCGCTTCCCAGGCATGATGCGGCGAAACCGTAGTCACAAAGTTGGAATAAACAATGCCGCCTTTCATAAAATTCAGCACAAACGGATTGAAATTGTCGCGTAGGCGATCGTACTCAAAATAATAGGCTTCATTATTTAGCCCCGTCGCCTTCAGCATGTCGGCACCCGCAATGCCCTGATGTTTGAAATTGTGGATGGTATAGCAAACCCGCTGATTCGTCATCCCATGCCACTTGTAAATTTCGTATAGCAAAACGGGAACCAGCCCAGTCTGCCAATCGTGGCAATGTAAGATATCGGGTCGCTTGTTGGTTCTCAGCAAAAATTCCAGCGCTGCCTTACTAAAAAAAGCAAATCGCATATTGTCATCTTTGCAGCCGTAATAGGTGCCACGATTGAAAAAGTTATCCTCGGAAAGAGGCTCAATAAAAAAGCACAGTTGCCCATGCACCCAACCGCAATGAACCGTGCAGCGAATCACGCCATCGTACCAAGGCACCAGCAAATCTTGATAGGCTTCGTGCAAGCCCCAAATGTGGTCATACCGCATACAGTCATACTTGGGCAAGATAATTTCTACCGTATGACCGCGTAAGCTCAACTCGCGGCTCAATCCATAAACAACATCGCCCAAGCCTCCGGCTTTCACTACAGGGGCACATTCAGCGGCAATCTGGACGATGTACATGGTTACTCCTCAATGCGATCAGCGATCGCTGTTCTTAACTGCACAAAAGTATATAGTCCTAGGCGAAACTCGTACAGTCACAATTAAGGGCAGATTACCACTTCAGCCACACTCGCAACACAGACTAAGGGATGAATCGCTCTACTCATTTTCTATGAAAGGACAGATTTCGCTGCATCACAGTCTGCTGTAATTTGAGCTTTCAACGCATCCAGCGACTCAAATTTTTGTTCAGGACGGAGAAATTGCTCCAAGCTCACGGACAGGGTTTGCCCATATAGATTCCCTGACCAGTTGAGTAGATGTACCTCAGCAACTAGGTGAGTGCCTTTTACTGTTGGTCGATAGCCCAAGTTCATTACGCCTAGTTGAAAAGCTGTACCCGGTTGCGGGCGATCGCCCTTTTCGCACCAATGCACCCGCACGGCATAGACTCCTAAACGAGGCAGACATTTTTCGGGTGGAAGCTGAAGGTTGGCAGTAGGAAAGCCTAGAGTATTGCCAAGCTGTTGACCTTTAATCACGGTTCCTACCAGCGTATAAGGGCGACCCAGAAGATAATTGGCAAGCGCAACATCCCCAGATTGCAAAGCTTCACGAATCGCAGAACTGCTGATTCGTTTCTCGTCTAGCAACTTTAGCGAGGTAATTTTTACTTCAATCCCTGCGGTAGCCGCGATCGCCTGGAGTTCTTCTGCCGTACCTGCCCGATTTTGCCCAAATCGAAAATCTGAACCAATACTGATTTGGCAAGCCTGTAATTGCTCTACCAAAATCTCTTGGACAAATTGTGCTGGAGTCAGTGCCGCTAACTGCCGATCAAACGGCAACAATACTAGTTGCTTAACTCCCATTGCGTCTAGCTGAACTATTTTCTCGGGAAGGGGAGTCAGCAAAGTGCGCGGCTGCCCCGAAAAAAATTCTTGAGGATGGGGGTGAAAGGTGACCACAGTCGAATAAACAGGCGACGCAATTCCCATAGGAATCGTTTCACGAATCGCACTGTCAATTTCACTGTGATTAAATGACAAAACAGGTTGAATCACCTGCCGATGCCCTTGATGAACACCATCAAAATTTCCGAGGGCAACCGCAGTTGGAGTGAGAACTGTAGCGATCGATGAAGTAATCCACACGCTTTACATTCTGACACAGAACGTCTTGGCTATTAGACAGAAACCTGAATTTCTTTGAGGGGTTTTGCCCCGTTTAGGGAAGGAAAAGGTGGCGCAATGTGAAGCGGAACGCCTTCTCTCGCCAAAAGGCTATTCGGAAATGCCATAGCCACATCCCTACCGACTTGATCTAGGAAATCGTCGTCGTGCAGTGGATCGTGATGAAAGATCACCAGTTTTTTCACATTCGCAGCTTTGGCAACTTTAACGGCTTCTTGCCAAGTAGAGTGTCCCCAGCCCACCTTGCTAGATTGCGTTGAATGATATTCGTCGTCGGTATAGGTGGCATCGTAGATCATCACATCTGCATTCTGTGCCAGCTTTAGCACGTTCTCATCCATCCGATCTGGATAATGCTCCGTATCCGTGATATAAGCTGCTGCATGTCCCTGCCAATTGACTCGATAGCCTAATGCCTGACCGGGATGATTCAATAGTGCTGTTTCTACCAACACTTCATCTCCCACTGCCACCGACTGCCCAATCTGCAAATCTTTGAATTGCAAATCAGCCCCCATCACTTGCAGCGGCACTGGAAAATTAGGATGCCGCATTTGGTCATTCAGGCGCTTCTCAATGGTGGAGCCATCCGGGGCGATCGCGGCGTGGATGTGAAAGCAGTTACCCTTCACAAACGCAGGCACAAAAAAGGGAAATCCCTGAATGTGATCCCAATGGGAATGAGTAAAAAATAGATGGGCTTCTAAAGGCATTTCAGATAACAGCGATCGCCCTAAGACTCGAATTCCTGTCCCCCCGTCGAAAATTAACCGCTTGCCACCCACCTGCATCTCCACACAGGGAGTGTTCCCTCCATATCGCACGGTGCTTGCTCCCGGACAAGAAATACTCCCCCGGACTCCCCAAAAGTTGATGACAAAACGATTTAGCGCGCTGGACATGGATATCTCTCGGTGAACTTTGATAAGGGTTCTCAAGTAAACACTGCTTGGTAAACGGTGAACCTGATTTAATCCGTTCACGGATAGGCAGTAAAATCCGAAAATACTCTATTACGCAGCTTTATAGAAATTCGTCATTTTGGCAGTGATCTAGATCGCTAATTAGGGTGATTAATTCCACATGTAGTTTTGGGGATGGGTCAAAAAGCGTGAAGTCCTCTGATCTTATCAATCTTGCGCTTACCTTGCACTTAAAGTACCCATATGAACGACAATGCGAACGTTTAGTTATCTTTCCTAAGTTTTCTTTTTGTCTTATTTCTTTCTCTTTTTGCGGAAAGTAGTTAACTTTCATTTCGGCTTAATTCCAACGCGCTAAGCTTGAGTGTCATCATAGTTCAACTGATTAAGGGTGCATAGGCAGATAGCTCTATTGCCCAATTTTTTAGACCTTCTAGACCTTTCGAGGCGGTTAGATTGTATTGCAGTGGCGTAATTGTGATGTAGTTTTGCCGATTTGCCTGAACATCGGTAGGAACCACGTCTGCAAAATCCGACGAGTCTTCTACCTCTTCTAGAACTTCTCCTGCTAGCCAATAGTAGGTTCTACCCCGTGGATCAACTCGCTTTTCAAACACATCAATATAGCGGCGCAAGCCTTGGCGAGTAATGGCAACTCCCGCGATCGCGGCTGCTTTAACCGCAGGCACATTGACATTCAGCAACATTAAGGGCGGCATCGGCTGTTTTTCGAGCTTGGCAACCAGCGATCGTGCAAAATTTGCCGCTGGCACAAAGTCTTGAGAGGAGAAGCTAGTTAAGCTAAACGCAACACTCGGAATGCCCTCAATCACGCCTTCCATTGCCGCAGATACGGTGCCCGAATATAAAACATCAGTGCCCAAGTTCGCCCCATGATTAATTCCAGACAAGACCAAGTCTGGTTTCTCTTCTAATAGTGCCCAGAGCGCCAGCTTGACACAATCTGAGGGAGTTCCAGAACATGCCCATGCGTTGATCGTGGGATGAAACCCAGCTTCCACTCGCTCAGCCCGAATTGGCTGGTGGAGCGTTAGCCCGTGCCCGGTTGCCGATCGCTCGCGATCGGGGCAGACCACAAAAACCTCATGTCCAGCTTCTGCTAGCGTGTTTGCCAGCGATCGAATACCTAGGGAAAAAATACCGTCATCGTTACTAATCAATAGTTTCATCGCTTGCCGCCTGTGGATGGTTGCCTATGCCTATTGTCCATTAGACTACCCCGCAACCAGTGATCTATCGCCGTCGGGCTTTGCTTACCATTTTGCGGGAGAGGCGCAGGGTTAAGTCTTCTGCCTTTGCCCAGTCTTGCAGCAGGCGAAAAAACAGTTGGTTATCTTCAGCTTTGAGAACAGCGGTTTGATCAGCCGTTTCGATCACATAGGGATAGCCGCCGCCAATAATCACCTCACCCCGCACCCAGTCTAAGATTTGCTCTAGCCGCCCTGCGTCATAAATCCATTGGGGTAGCTCTAGGCGAATCGGTAAACCGTCATGGGCTTTGAGATAGGTAAAACTGATCCGCTCGGCGATCGCGGTTGGGTAATCCTGTAAAACACCAGAACGCCGACAGGAAAACAGCGGCGTGCGATCGCCCCACTGCATGAAGGTTCCGAGTAGCGGTGCATCATGAATCGAAGGGGCATCGGGCAAGTTAAACACCCGTTGCAGCATCACCGTTAAATCCCGTGCATAGCTGGTGTCAATGTAGCCAACTACGGGCACTTGATAGTGTTCGCTTGCCTGCAACAGCCGCACAACAGATTTCACATAAAAATCTCGCGTCGCTGGATCAAAGGTGTCTGCAAAGCTGACTACCAAGGAGCCATCAAAGAAAGCAAGACAGGTGCGATCGCCGGCTCGGTCTTCCATATATTGAATGAGGCGCTCCACTTCCATTTGAAATCGGCGCATATTCACCTGCTGATTCAGCATATCGCCACTGCTGTTTGCTTTCAGATCAGCGGGAGTCATCACATCCACGTCAATATCTTTTTCGTAGCGGCTATCGGCAGAATGAAAGTTTTCAAACCAGCCAATTTGAATCAGCGCGATCGGAATCGAAATATCCTTACCCGGATAAATTTGGGAGCCATCCACGGCAAAGGTCGCAATATCCGTTAGGCGATCGCGCACCCAAGCATAGCTATCTTCGCGGCTTTGCCAGGTTATCCCAAACGATTTCACCCAATTTCCATCATTGGTCAGCGATTCTAAGGGTTCTGCGCCGCGATCGCTGGGGGCACAGTCGCTCAAGCCCTCTAAAATCACTGGTTTCGTCTGCTGCGAGGCTTTGGCTAGCGCTTGACGATAGTTCTGAAAAGCTTGCTGTGCCGTATAATCAAACCGTTCAAAATCGGCTCGTTTCTCTTGGAGCAGCGCTAGGATTTGGGAAGATTTGAGGGGCATGGGGAGAGTAAGGGGGTGGAGGGGGTGGAAGGGAAAGATAAGACGTTTTGAGTTTTGAGTTTTGAATTGTGGAGGAGTAAAAGGGGTGAAGTTTGGGTCTTTTTAACTTTAATACAGTTGATCTGTGCTGTTGCGCGATACTTGAGGGCTATGAGGAATGGCTGGGGCGATCGCGTTGCTCCTTTAGGGTTAGGTGGCTTCCTGACGTAGCTGGCGGGTTTCATCAAGGATCAGCGTGATATCTTCTTCCGACAAGTTTTGAACGTAGTTGATCTTAATTTCTTCGAGCAGATCAGTGAGTAGAGATTGCATTTCTTGTAGGTTATTTTGTTGGGCTTCTTGGATAAATGAACTGCTGAAATTACGCACGAAGCGAACCACTAAGTCTGCGGTTTTGGGGTCGTCTAAGGCGGTTTTTAGGCTGTTGTGGATCAGTTGGGTGACATCATGAACTAAGGTTTCGGTGATTTGAGCAGGCACCGCGCCAATGCCGGGTATTGCCTGCAATCCTCGATAGGCAGGGGATTGATTCATCACTGTCTCAATGCTATGACGCACCAATGCTTCTAGATCGGGCTGAATTTTTGGAAAAACTTCGTGAACCATCATGTGGGTCATATGCGTTGCGATCGCCTCAATCTCGTTGATGTTGTTCACATCCACATAGCGGCGAGACGTGGTGCGTTGGAGAAAGTTAGTCAGTTCTCCGCGCTGAATTGACCCCTGAGCTTGGTTGATCACCTGGACGATAATCACCTCCACCATTTCACTGGCGATCGCTGACACAAACCCTTCCCGTGCCCGCGATTGAATATTTTCTAGGTTAATCATCTCGGCTTGATGCAGTCGTAAGGTGGTGGGCAGCACCCGTAACAGTGCCCAAGTGGGCGCAATCAGGCTAAATGGGATGAACAGCGGAATGTCATACCAGCGCCAAATCATGGCATCGAGCCAAGTTAAGTTGGAGTAGCGCCTGCTGATGTGGTAAGTCCGCGCCAAAAACTCTAAGAAAAACAAGAGGATAAATGGGGCATCCAGCAGCCAAAAATGGTTGGTAGGATTGCCGTTTTCATCCACGCCGCGATAGTAATTAGTCTGAATCAAGGGTTGAATCGCTTGATTGAACCAATCGATCTCAGCATTCCAGGTTGTGGGGGAAAGGTAGTTTGGATAGCTAGGATTGTCAGTACTCCAAAAAATATTAAAGGCTTCCCTTGCAGATATCCGAGTGTTTGTCCGACTAGCCACCCGACTTCGGATTCTATTTTTAATTCTTTCGAGGGCACCACTTTTGCCGGATGCCCCAAATGGGTTGGTTTCAATCATCTCGGTGCTGAGCTTTCGTAGTTTCGCCAGGGTGTCTTGAACTGCGATATCTTTCAATCCGGCTTCTAGTCCTTTTTGGGCAAGCTGGCTCTCAAGCTGAGCAACGGTATCTAAATAAGCTTGGGTGTCTCGGTGTGGCTCAATTCCTTTGATGGGGTCATAAAGGCAGGTCACCACTGGCTGCTGGATAGTGCGTGAGGGTTGCCCTGTTTCAACGGAGCGATCGCGGCACGCAATAGTAGGCACGGGAATATGGAGCTTGAAATTGGTTAAGGGTATGCCTATCCCCCCTTGCAGCCAAAAGTTTCGCCAAGGCACATAGGTAAGATCAAAGGTGACAAGTGCCAAATTAGTGACGGCTGCGATCGCCATAAACCGCTCAAACCAAAGATTTTTGCGGCGTTTTAACAATTTGGGCGAAGAATATTTTTGGAGAGACATAGGAAGGGCGAAGGGCGAAGGGGCGAAGGGGCGAAGGGCGAAGGGCGAAGGGCAAGGGGCGAGGGGAAGTGAAACCGGTTGATTATTATTCCTCCTTAATGTCATACCAATTTGAATGGAGATGCGACAGATCTTAGATTGTGACCATGACTGAGTAAAGCTTCTACAATTCAAAACTCAAAACTCAAAACTCAAAACTCAAAACTCAAAACTCAAAACTCAAAACTCAAAACTCAAAACTCA